>QKIO01000185.1 GCA_003251015.1 Bacteroidales bacterium | reverse complement strand
TGTATTTTGATGATTGGCAACCACAATTACAAAACAGCTACTTTTGACCTCATGGTGGAACCAATAACCATTGAAAACGGGGTTTGGATTGGCGCTGGAAGCATGGTAATGGGTGGTGTGGTATGCAAGTCGCACGCTGTATTGACTGTACAAAGTACGGCTACTTCAAACCTAGATGCTTATGGCATCTACCGCGGCAATCCTGCTATTAAAGTGAGAGAAAGGCAGTAAAAAAAAGCAACCCAAGAATGAGTTGCTAACTATATTTTCAAACGATTACTTTGCAGTTTTAATGCGATAGGCTATATCTACATTTCCTTTCGACACATCATTCAAACGCCCTTTCAACAGGCGTCGTTTTAATGGATTGAGGTGATCAACAAACAACTTGCCATCAATATGGTCGTATTCGTGCTGAATAATACGAGCGCCAAACCCCTCATATATTTCATCGTGCTCCACGAAATTCGCATCCATATATTTAATACGAACTTTACTTGGACGCTTCACCTCTTCGCGAATGGTGGGTAAACTCAAACAACCTTCGGTATAAGCGACATCTTTGCCAGACAGTTCAACAATACGCGCATTGATAAACACTTTTTTGAAGCCTTCCAGCTCAGGAAAATCCTCTTTTAATGGGTCAGCATCGATAATAAACAGACGTATAGGTAACCCTATTTGAGGTGCAGCCAAACCAATTCCTTCGGCACGATACATGGTATCATGCATATCATTAAGTAATTTATCTAAATCGGTATATTCTTTAGTAATATCCTCAGCAACCTTTCTCAACACTGGTTGTCCAAATACATAAACAGGTAAAATCATTATCTAATTTGCTCTAAATACGTTTGTAAAATGATGGTGGCACTCACCTTATCAATCAATGCTTTATTACGCCTATCCTTCTTTTTAACACCCCCATCAATCATGGCCTGAAAAGCTATTTTAGACGTAAAACGCTCATCTACCCAAGTAACAGGCATATTTGGATATTTGTTCTTTAAACGATTTACAAATGGCTGTATGTATTTCATCGAATCAGATTCTTCGCCCGACAATTGCGTGGGATAGCCCACCACAATCATCTCTAAATCTTCATTCTGCATATATTTCTCAACAAACTCAAACACCACATGCGTAGCCACCGTATCCAACCCATTGGCAATAATTTTCAAAGGGTCAGTCACAGCTATGCCGCAGCGTTTTTGTCCGTAATCAATTGCTAAAATTCGTCCCACTATCTTTAATATTAAACTAGAAACTTATAAGTTTTTGAAAATATAGTCAGACTTCATCTGATATAAATGATGACGTACGTTACCTCCTCTTAAATTGTGATTGCGGTTGGGGTAAGTAAACATATCAAACTGTTTGCCTGCCTGTATCAAACGATCGGCATACTCTAAGGTATTTTGATAATGCACATTATCATCAGCAGTACCATGAATTAGGAATAAACGTCCTTGAAGACTTTCGACCAAATTAATAGGACTATTCTCTTCATAACCTCTTTTATTCTCCTGAGGACGACGTAAATAACGCTCTGTATAAGCCGTATCGTAAAAACGCCAATCGGTAATGGGCGCCACAGCAATTCCTAATTTAAACACATTCGACTGACTCAAACACAAAGCAGATATATATCCACCATAACTCCAGCCCCAAATACCAATGCGTGAAGCATCAACATATGCCAACTGACCTAAATACATGGCCGTCTCTACTTGATCTTTTACCTCCAGTGCGCCTAATTTCATATACGTTGATTTCCTAAACTCTTCACCTCTAGCACCTGTACCACGAGGATCAACACAAGCCACCAAATAACCTTTTGACGCTAAGTAAAACTCCCAGCCCATACCCCATTGGTCTAGCACCTCTTGCGAGTTAGGTCCACTGTATTGCAACATCACCACAGGGTATTGTTTTTCGGCATCAAAGTCAAGTGGCTTAACCATCCATCCATTTAAACTAACCCCCTCACTACTCACAAAACTAAAAAGTTCTTTTTTACTGATATTATAGTTAGCCAATGACTTTTTTAAAGCCGCATTATCTTCTACTACTTTCACCACTTTTCCTTTCGCATCACAGAGGGTTACTACATCAGGGCTTGATAGCGTAGAATATGTAGATAAATAATAAGAGAAGGTGTTATTAAATTGCGCATCAGTTGTACCAGCCTCTTTTGATAATTTCTCAGTCTTTTTACCATCTAACGACGTGCGATAAATTTCACGTTGCGTTGGAGACGTAACAGCGGCTTGATAATAAAACATTTTAGAACTGGCATCATAGCCATAAAACTTAGTCACATCAAACTTTCCTTTAGTAACTTGAGACAAAGTAGCTCCAGCCATACTAAACACATGAATATGATTATATCCATCCAACTCACCCACATAGGTAAAACCAGAACCATCACTTAAAAACTGGATATTATCTAATACATCCTCCTCAATATATCGCTCATTACGTTGTGTAAAAACAGAATGACACACCCCACTCCCTGTATTTGCCAGGTATAAATCTAATTGGCTTTGATGACGGTTCATCACCACAATACCTAATTTAGAATCTTCGGTGGTATATTTAATACGTGGAATATAAGCTTCATCGCTAACACCTAAATCCATGGTTTTAGTCACCCTTGTTTTGATGTTAAAGGCACGAACACTAACCTTGGCATTTTGCCCACCCGCTTTTGGATATTTAAATGTATACTGGCCTGGATAAAGCGAAAATTCATCCTTTGATGGATTAGATCCTTTATACAACGGGAAGGAGTAATCCTTCACAGCTGTTTCGTCGAATCGCACATAGGCAATCTCAGTGCTACCTGGCGACCAATCGTAGGCCTTATTATATTTAAACTCTTCCTCGTAAACCCAATCAGGTATACCATTAAGTACGGCATTCATTTCACCATCTTTAGTGATGGCCGATTCGGTAGCAAAACGTAATTTTCTGAGGTAAATATTGTTATCACGTATATAAGCTATCATCTCACCATCAGGAGAAAAGGATGGAACCATTTGTTTTCCACTGTCAGATAAAGCCACAATTTCTTTTTGCACCACATCTAAAACGTAGTAATTTGCCTTGTATGAATACCTATAGATTTTCTCCACATCAGTGTACAATAAGACTTTATTACCTTGTTTATTAAAAATGTATCCCTCAAAAGAAGAAATAGGACATTTCTCAATCTTTTTTAAGTCCACAACCACCGCTTCTTTTTTACCCGAAGCATAAGCATACTTCACAATTTTATTGCCTTCTTCAATCGTTGTATAAGACAATCCATCGTCGGTAGATACCATATTAGGAACCTCCTTTGCTTTGAAAGTACGATTTACAACAAGATCATCAAGAGTTACAGATTTTTTTTGAGCCAACAATGAAGATGCAACAGCAAGACTCACAACAAACAACAAATATTTCATATTCGATATATTATACTTTACTAACCTGATCATAAAACTAAAACAAACCTTACAAAGGCACGAAAATAGAGTTTTTAAATCACAACCACCTACCTCAAAAACAAAAACTCAAGCCATTACTTAAAAAAAACAAAGGGATTATACGGTTTTAAGCTGTTTTGTATATCTTTGCGTGCTTTAAAAATTAAAATACCATTGCAATGATAAAAATTACCTTTCCCGACCAAAGTGTGCGCGAGTTTGAAGCTGGCATTACAGGTATGCAAATTGCTGAGAGCATTAGCCCTAGACTAGCACAAGAAGTACTGTCGATTACGGTAAATGGCAATATATTGGATTTAACACGTGCCATCACCAACGATGCACATGTAAAACTACATAAATGGGAAGATGACGAAGGAAAACATGCATTTTGGCATTCGTCGGCTCACTTAATGGCCGAGGCCATTGAAGTATTATACCCAGGCACTAAATTTGGCATTGGCCCCACCATTGAAAATGGTTTTTATTACGACATCGAACCTACTGAAGGGGTAGTGATTAAAGATGCAGATTTACCTGCCATAGAAAACAAAATCAAAGAACTAGCGAGTCTGAAACATGAGTACATCCGTACAGAAGTAACAAAGGACGAAGCTTTAAAGTTTTTTGGCGACAAAAATGAGACCTACAAACTTGAGTTAATCAACGACCTAGAAGACGGCACCATTACCTTTTACAAACAAGGTAACTTCACCGATTTATGTCGCGGCCCCCACTTACCATCCACAGCACCTATTAAAGCTATTAAATTATTAAACGTAGCTGGAGCGTATTGGAGAGGTGATGAAAAACGCAAACAATTAACACGTATCTACGCCGTTTCTTTTCCAAAACAAAAATTGCTTACCGAGCACATGGAGTTATTGGAAGAGGCCATGAAGCGTGACCACCGTAAAATTGGCAAAGAACTTGAACTATTTGCTTTTTCTCAAAAAGTAGGACAAGGATTACCCTTATGGCTTCCAAAAGGAGCTCGTTTACGTGAGAACCTTGAGAATTTCTTAAAGAAAGTACAAAAAGCCCACGGTTACGAACCTGTAATTACGCCACATATAGGCAATAAAGAGTTGTATGTAACTTCTGGTCACTATGCTAAATATGGTAAAGACTCATTCCAACCCATCACCACACCACAAGAGGGCGAAGAGTTTCTATTAAAACCGATGAATTGCCCTCACCATTGTGAGATTTATAAAACTAAACCTCGCTCATACAAAGATCTTCCAATTCGTTTTGCGGAGTTTGGAACCGTATATCGTTACGAGCAAAGTGGTGAATTACACGGATTAACACGCGTAAGAGGTTTTACTCAAGATGATGCGCATCTTTTCTGCCGTCCAGATCAATTGAAAGATGAGTTCAAAAAAGTAATCGACATCATTTTCTATATCTTTAAAGCCCTAGATTTTAAAGATTACATCGCTCAGGTATCTCTTCGTGATAAAGAAAATCATGAAAAATACATTGGTAGTGATGAAAACTGGGATAAGGCAGAGGCTGCTATTATAGAAGCCTGTGACGAAAAAGGATTAAACACCATTGTAGAATACGGCGAAGCTGCGTTTTATGGCCCTAAGTTAGATTTTATGGTGCGTGATGCCATTGGTCGCAAGTGGCAGTTGGGAACCATACAGGTAGACTACAATTTACCTGAGCGTTTTGAATTAGAATACATGGGTAGTGACAATCAGAAACACCGTCCAGTGATGATTCACCGCGCACCATTTGGTAGTATGGAACGTTTTGTAGCTGTATTAATAGAACACACCGCAGGTAAATTCCCTCTATGGCTAACACCAGAACAAGTGGTTATTTTACCAATTAGCGAAAAATATAATGATTACGCTAAAAAAGTTTTGAATTTCCTTAATAATTCCGATATTCGTGCCGTCTTAGACGAGCGTAATGAGAAAATAGGTAAAAAGATAAGGGACAACGAGTTAAAGCGTATACCATACCTACTCATTGTGGGAGAAAAAGAGGAAGAGAACAAAGAAGTTGCCGTTCGTCGTCAAGGAGAAGGTGATTTAGGTGCTATGTCACTGGATAATTTTGTTAACTTTGTCAACCAGGAAGTAAAAGATATACTTGCTGAGATAGAAATATAATATTCACTAAATTTAGGAGGGTTTAACAATAGCTAGGCCAATTAACAGACAGAACAGTTCCGCAAAAGAGGAAGCAGCACACAGAATCAACAGACAGATTCGTGTACCTCAAGTAAGGCTTGTCGGTGATAACATCGGCACTCCGGGAATATTTGATACAGCAGAAGCTCTAAAAATGGCTGATGAGTTGGATTTAGACTTGGTGGAAATTTCACCAACCGCTGAACCTCCGGTATGTAAGATTACCGATTATCAGAAGTTTCTTTATCAACAGAAAAGAAAAACCAAAGAGTTAAAAGCTAAGGCAGTTAAAGTCATTGTAAAAGAGATTCGTTTTGGACCAAATACCGACGATCATGATTACAATTTCAAACTGAAACATGCCGAGAAATTTCTTGAAGAAGGTGCTAAAGTAAAGGCATTTGTATTTTTCAAGGGACGATCGATACTTTTTAAAGACAAAGGGGAGATATTATTACTTCGTTTTGCCCAAGATTTAGAGGAGTTGTGCAAGGTTGAACAACTACCAAAATTAGAAGGCAAACGAATGACAATGTTTTTATCGCCAAAGCAGTCAGCCAAAAAGTAAAAGGTTTGCATTTTTATAACTTAATATATAGGAATAATGCCAAAAATGAAAACTAATTCCAGTGCAAAAAAGAGATTTACAATCACTGGAAGCGGAAAAATTAAGAGAAAGCACGCTTTTAAGAGTCACATCTTAACTAAGAAGTCGACTAAGCGTAAAAGAAATTTGACTTACTCTGCTACTGTACACAAAGCTGATGAATTAAACATCAAGTTATTGTTGAACATGAAGTAGTCATCGTTTTTATAACGAGTCAAATAATTGTTAAACCAGAATGTCTTAGCAGAAAGATTCCCATGAAACGGAACGCTAACCATTCGAAAATGATTTAAAAATGCCAAGATCAGTAAATCATGTGGCGTCGAGAGAAAGACGCAAAAAGTTACTAAAGAAAACTAGAGGTTACTTTGGTAGAAGAAAAAATGTTTGGACAGTTGCAAAAAATACCTATGAAAAAGGTTTGCAATATGCGTACCGCGACAGAAAAAAGAAGAAAAGCAGCTTCAGAGCGCTTTGGATTCAACGTATCAACGCAGCTGCTCGTATGGAAGGTCTTTCGTACAGCAAGTTGATGGGTATGATTCACAAGCAAAACATTGAAATTAACCGTAAGGTTCTTGCTGATTTAGCGATGAACCATCCAGAAGCGTTTAAAGCAGTGTTGAAAAAAGCAATGGAAGCATAGTTTTATTCAATTAAGATACAAAGAGGAGGCATTAGCTTCCTCTTTTTTTTTGAGCCTAACTAAGCCATAAAGGCTAAGATATTACTTTCAGCATTCAGCTTTTTTCTTATATTTGCGCTTACATTTTAAGCCAAACAGCCAGTAGGTAATAACTAGAACAACAACACATTTACAACAAATTTTAAGATATGAAAATTGCACTTATAGGATATGGTAAAATGGGCAAGGAAATTGAAAAAATAGCCCTTGACCGTGGTCACGAAATAGTTAGTCGTATTGACATTAGTACCAATGACACTTTTGAGGATGCAGCCTTTAAAACAG
>QKIO01000305.1 GCA_003251015.1 Bacteroidales bacterium | reverse complement strand
TTGTCTTGAGCTGATATTGTGAAAATGTTGGCAGTTAAAGCAAAAAGCAATACTGCAGTTGTCGTTTTTAATCTCATCATATTATGTTGTGTTTATAAAGTGTGCAAATTTATTTAATATCTTTTAAAATCTAGGCATTGATAGTTAATAACTGTAAAAAATGATAAATATTATTTAAGGATGATGATTTTTTTTGTGAAGTTGGCACTTTGTCCATCTTCTGTTTTAACATCATAATTAATAAGGTATAGTCCTTTTTTAATGTTGTCACTTGGTCTCCAGGTTAGTGGTGTTGATGTAACGCCGTTAGATGGGATCTGATTGTTAGTCATGTCTATTAACTGTCCGTCAAGAGAAAATACTCTTGTTGTTACATTAAGGAACGAATTAGGAGCGTCATGTTCGAAACTAACCAGTAACTCACGACCCGCCTCTAAGGGGTTAGGCCCCACATAAAGATTTTTGATTTCTAGCTCCCCTTTGTTATTGATGTTAAAATGAATGTCTGTGGATGTAGAATTGTTTGCATTATCCCAAGCTTTAAATTGTAAAGTATGCTCTCCTGGGCTTAAATCAGGTAACTGATATGTTAAAGAGCCTTTTTTATAATTGTTGTTTTGTGTATAATAAAGACTGTTAAGTACTTTAGTTTCTGTTTTGTTATTGTCGATAACCAGAGTAATATCATGTCCTATTCCAATACCACTGGTATTTATGCCGTGTTCATCTTCTAGTTCAACAGTCATAATTGCTTGGTTGCTAGTAGGTCCAACGGTTGTGTATAGTTTGTCATTAAACCAGATCTTTATTTTGGGTCCTTCATTGTCCGAGATTAAAGCATTACTAACATCTCCAATCTTTATGTTTACAGTAGATCCTATTGCTTCTAGTCTATTTTTGTCTGCTGCATAATAGGTGATTCGGCCGTTGTCTACGTTTAGGCGTATGTCTTTTGGTATCACAAAAGAAACGTTAAATTCCCCATTCTCGGTTGTTGCTGTAGTTCCTTTAAATACTTTGTTTTTATACACTTGATATGTAAATGCACCTTGTCCACTATTATTAAGTGTTGTTACTGTTGTAGGTTTGTCATATATAGTCATAAACACTTGTCCTTCCTCCATTGGGGTGTCTATTGTACCAGTTATTTTATTATTACTTAATGCTTTTAGAGTGTCTAATTTTTCGGAGCTGCTTTCTCCATTTAATGATTTTAATGAAATGTTGTTTTGGGGATAAGCCAATCTAAGTGCTGGATCTCCTAATAGTGTGAAGTTAAGTTTGTTATTGGTATTGTTAGTGCTGTTTTTTGTTAGGCGGACAACTTCGCCTAGTCGCAGAGCATTACCATCATCGTCCTTTTTGAATAAATAGTTGTACACATTTTTGTTAAGGTCATAGTTTTGATCAGCATAAGCAACACGTGTGGTTGTTAAAAGTGCGATTCCCCCTCCAAAGGGATTTAGCAAAACCCATTCTCCTGCTGATATAATGTCTTTTTTGTCATATCGGCTTAATTCGCAGGTGGCTGTTACAAAAAGCGGAAGTCTGTCTTTATTCGACCATTTTTGAATGTCATTAATGGTTAAAATCTGTTCATGGGCTAAACCGTGCTCTCCTCCATGGCCTGTATAATTAAAAACAAGGGTGCCATCCGCTATTGTGTTTTTAATTAATTCATTTACCTCAGGGTATGATGCCCCTGATGATGTAGTGATTTTTTTATAAGCATCTAGGAATATCTTATTAGTGTTATATTCAGGGTGCTCATTCTGAACCTGGTCGGCTAACTTATTAGCATCTCGCATGTGCAAGTTGTTATCTCCATCGTCTCCAACAAAAGTGATATTAGATTTCCATATGCCAAGTTGCTGAAGTTTAAGGTAGCTCTCTACTTTATTTACCATTATAGTGGCTTGCTCAATTGAGTTAGCGGGCAGACGGCCTATGCCAATGTCTAGCTTGTCTGATGTGATGGTATTATCGCCACCCTCCCCAGCATCTAGCATTCCAAAGAAGTCGTCAACAGTAATTGTTGCGTCGTATCTTAAAGATTCTTTAGATTGGTAGGTTATTATTTTATTTGTGTTCGAAGCGTCTGTCGAACGATTGTCGTAAGATCCATCACCAAATAATAGGAGGTATTTAAATTGAGTTTTTGACTTGTCTGCTGAAACACTCTTCTCTAAAAGATATCTGCAATAATCTCGTATTGCGCTTACATCAGGCTTTCCAGATGAAAACTCGTTGTATATTTGCTGTTGGGTAACTATTTCTGTTTTTAATCCAGAGTTTTCAAGATGTAGATTCGCTAATCTTTTTGCTTGATCTATAAAATCTGGGTGTGATATAATAAGCATCTCAGGTACATCTATTCCTTTAAGGTTCTGATTTGTTATATTCTCAATAAATGTAGGTTGAGGAAGTGAGGAGGATGGATTAAATACCACAAATTCTTTTACAGTAGGCGTACTAACAATAAATCCATCTGGTTTATTAGTTATTTTTATAGGTTTTACGGGGTTGGTTACATCCCATGTTACCGAATTTGCAGATAAATCTACTTTAAAGTAGGTGATGTTGGATGGGGCTGCCACATCTTTATTTCGAATAAATATTTGTGATTTATTTCCCATTGCAATAGTTTCTTTGGCGTTAACACAAAGGTAATCTAACCATCCTTTAGATTTATCGGAAGGGACACTGTACTCTAACTTAATCTCATTGTTTCCTTTTGTTCCTGTAAAAGAAGGTGAAAATGAGTTGCTGATTGCATACTCCGATGTTCCTTGGGGATTCGTGACTTCAGGAGTCTTTATGAAATCTAATTGTTGTGGGGTGCTGTTATTAACAGATAATTTGAAGTTATTGCTTACATCTGACCGGCTTACCAGTCTAGTACTTACTGTAATGGGTTTTGAAGTTACTAGATTTGGAAAATCAAAGTTGAAAGTTCTAGTTACAGTTGATTTATTAAACTCTTCACCTAACCACATTCTGCCTGAATGAATAGGCAATATCGTATTTGTTTCGTGAAACGCGTAACTGTCTGTTTCATTAGTTGTAATGTTTGAAGTGGTTTCTGTTATTTCATTAATCGGGCTTGTCGTAGGGTCTATATCTGATAAATAGTAAAATATATCATTTGTATAATCGTGTATTTCATGTTCATACAGTTTTTTAATCGTGTTGTATTTCCAAGTAATAGCGTTTTGTGCGTAAAAATAGATAGCGCCATCATAGTGCCAAATATTGTTTTTTATGAGGTTGTCGTTTAATGTTTCTGGGTTTTTCTTTGGTAACATCGCCCCCCCATCACCGTAAATATTTACAATACTTGGGTTGTCAAATCCCCAACTGGTCAATGTAGAATAGGGAATTTTATAAATACCTGTGGCGGTTGTTTTGACACGCACCCATTTTCCGCTACTCAGAAGTGAAGCCTCGTTTGTTTTAAGGTTTTTTAAAGTGGGTTGAGCTTTTGGCGTGTGGCTAATATGTAGTTTAAACGACGTGATTTTCTGAATGCTTTTAGTGTCGGGGTTTATGCTAAATGGATAAACAATGATTTGTATATTCTTCTCTTTGCGAATGGTTACTATGCTGTAGTCATATTGCTTGAAGTCATTTGTAAGTGCATTAAAAGCAGATAGTTCTTGGGTTGTTAGATTGGTTGATTGGATTTCATCTAGCTTAATTATAATGCTTTCTGGTGATACTTGGTCGAGAAGGGGAAATGTGTATGAAATAGCAGGCAGTTGGTTTACTACGTTGTAATTTGCTTGGTCAAATGACAATAGATTTGATGAAGTAAAATCAGAGATGTTAATTGTTTGTTTATTATTCCAAGTGATTTGTTGTTCTTTAGTGTATTGTTGAGCGCATATTGTTACGCTTAGTAATATTGTTAGACTTAAAAGAAGTACTTTCATAAATATGTATTTTTTATTTGTTAGCTTGATCCTATTTCTAAATCTAGATAGCAAGCATTTTAATAGTAATTGAACATTGTTACATACAATTTGTGTGCAAAAATAACTTTATTCACACAAGATTTTTTTATATTTAACGTTTATTGCAATAATAAATTATGTTATTGCGTTTAAATAGTGATAAAAAAATGAGTTAAAAAAGAATTTTAACACAACCTTTTTATAGATTTGCAGTATAAATTTTAAAAACTGCCAAGAAATTAGCTTTAAAGCTAACTTTAGTTTTAATAGATTGATTTAAATTTGTAATATATTAAGAGAAAATACAAGACCATAATGCTATGAGATTTAATTCTAGAATTTTACTGGCTGTTTTTGCACTGAGTTTTACTACGCTAGTTTCGTGTAGTAAAGGTGGCAAAAACGTTTCATCTACAACAGGATGGGAATATAATAATCCAGATTTAGGTGGGTTTGAATACCAATCAGGATACGAGCAGGAAACAGGACCAGGTCTTGTTTTTGTCGAAGGCGGAACCTTTATTATGGGTCGAGTTGAGCAGGATGTGATGTACGAGTGGAATAATGTTCCTCGTAGAGTTACGGTTCCTTCATTTTATATGGATGAAACAGAAGTGAGAAATGCCGATTACCGAGAATACCTTTTCTGGATTCGACGCGTTTTTGTTGATTATCCAGAAGTATATCGTAAAGCATTGCCTGACACTTTAGTTTGGCGTCGTCCATTGGCTTATAATGAACCAATGGTTGAAAACTATTTACGTCATCCTGCTTATTCTGAATATCCTGTAGTTGGTGTTAGTTGGGAGCAAGCAAACGACTTTTGTTCGTGGAGAACCAACCGAGTAAATGAAATGATTCTTGTTTCTCAAGGAATATTGGAATTTGACATTAATCAGGTAGGTGAAAATAATTTTGATACAGAGGCTTATTTGTTAGGACAGTATGAAGGAATGCCAGGAAAAAGACCGATGGATGATTTAGACCCGAACAAAGATACACGTAGAGTGCGTTGGGATGATGGTCTGTTATTACCACGTTACCGCCTCCCAACAGAGGCTGAGTGGGAATATGCAGCATCAGGTTTAATTGGTAATTCTACTGACGAACGCATGACGGATAGACGCATATACCCATGGAATGGTCACGTAATGAGAAACCCAGATAAAAACGAACGTGGCAAAATGATGGCTAACTTCGTAAGAGGTCGTGGTGATATGATGGGTATGGCTGGCAATTTAAATGATGGTGGTGATATTACGGTGCAAGTGAAATCATATTATCCAAACGATTATGGATTGTACTGCATGGGTGGTAACGTAAATGAGTGGGTGTCTGATGTTTATCGTCCGCTCTCTTTTGATGACGTAGAAGAATTTAGTCCTTATAGAGGTAATGAATTTAAACAAAAAGTATTAGATGAAGAGGGGTATGTAGTTGAGAAAGATAGTTTAGGTCGTATTCGTTATAGAACAGAAACAGATAAAGATATCATGTCTCGCAAAAACTATAGAACAGCTGATAATCGTAATTACTTGGATGGTGATGAAACATCAAATATTATTTCGGGATCAGATTGGAATGGTGGGGATTCTAACACTAAAACCATGTATGGAGGAACTCCAAATTCAGCTATGGGGAGTTTAGTTACAGATAGAACTAGAGTTTACAAAGGTGGTGGTTGGAGAGATAGAGCCTATTGGTTAAGCCCAGGTTCTCGTCGTTTCTTAGATGAAAGAGAAAGTCGTGATGACTTAGGATTTAGATGTGCAATGACTAGGGTTGGTAGCCCCGTTCAAGGAAAATAATTTTTGAAAATAAAATATAAAGGTCGACTAACTTAGTCGGCCTTTTTTTATTTTTGTATTTATGGAAACAATAAAACAGTTATACTCTATTTTTATAGGAGCAAGTTCAGTATCGATTGATAGCAGGACTTGTGGAGTTAATGCTATTTTTTTTGCTTTAAGTGGTGAAAATACTAATGGTAATAAATATGCTCAGGCAGTACTAGATGCTGGGGCAAAACTAGCTGTGGTTGATGATGAGTCGTTAAAAGGTCAATCAGGGATGTTTTGGGTCGATAATGTGTTGGTTGCTTTGCAGCAACTTGCATTGTATCATCGCAGGCAGCTGGGTTTGCCCATAATTGGTATAACAGGTTCTAATGGTAAAACCACATCCAAGGAGTTAATAATTCAGGTATTATCTCAGAAATACAAGGTTGTTGGTACAAAAGGAAACCTCAATAATCACATAGGTGTTCCATTAACGTTGTTGTCGATGGATAGCAATACCGAAATAGGTGTTGTTGAAATGGGTGCTAACCATGTGGGTGAGATAGGATTTTTGAGTCAACTTTGTGAACCCGATTATGGATTGATTACTAATGTAGGGAAGGCTCATTTGGAAGGTTTTGGCTCCTTTGAGGGCGTTAAAAAGGGAAAGGGCGAGTTGTATCAATATCTGCATGTGAACAATAAGAAGCTTTTCATTAATGTAGATAATGAGCATCTAGTAGCTATGTCTATAGGCATGTCTCATTTTTTCGAATATGGATTAACGAAAGGTCAAGTAACAGGATGTGTAGTTTCTTCTAATCCTTATTTGAATGTAAAGTGGAGTTATGCTGGTGTTAATTACACTGTGGAAACTAAATTAATAGGATCGTATAATGTTGAAAATGTATTGTGTGCTGCCACAATTGGATTGGCATTTGAGATTGAAGCGAATCGAATATGCGAAGCAATAACATCTTATGAGCCTCAAAATAATAGATCCCAATTAGTAGAAACAGGAAGAAACAAGGTGGTGATGGATGCCTATAATGCTAATCCATCGAGCATGAAGGTTGCGCTCACTAATTTCTCTCAATTAAACGAGACGAACAAAGTAATGGTTCTGGGAGCGATGAAAGAGATGGGGGATGACTCTCTAATAGAGCATGAGAGTCTAGTGGCTCAGGCCGCAACTGTAGGGTGTGATTTTGTTTTTTTTGTAGGTAAAGAGTTTACTGATATAGAAATGCCCAATGTTAACATGAAGGCATTTCTAAACAAAAATGAATTGCTGGAGTTTTTTAAATTGCATCCTATAAAAGCTTCTACAATTCTTGTAAAGGGATCTAGAGGTAATCAGTTAGAAAGAATACTACCAGAACTTTAGAGAAAAACTTGTTAAAGACGAAAAGTGTTTGATTCGTAATACGTAAAATGATAGAATAATACTCCTGGCGTAAATTTCAGGATGTTCTTTAACCTTTATCGTTGATTTGAGTGCTTTTCGTTTCT
>QKIO01000128.1 GCA_003251015.1 Bacteroidales bacterium | reverse complement strand
TCTCAAACAATATGGGTTTGAGATGCCAATTATTGTGCGAGAGAAAATAGATTTTGAACTATTCATTAGATCCAGTCGCTATTATAGATATGGAGAGACCAAACTCGAAAGGTTTCTGTTAACATATGCAACTTTCAACCCATAAGCTTAATTTATAGAAAGCATACAAACTCTACGTTTCGCGCCCGATTTATAAAATTTAGTTCAAAAGAACGGTTTATTTACTACTCTGGTAAAAACATCGAAACCAAGCTCAATAATTATTAAAAAAAAGATTAACGCATCTAACTCCACCAGAAATTCGAAAACAATGTTAAATTACTAGCAATGGCAAAAGCTTATTTTGACAGACGCATATCCAGCCTAGTTAAGTGTGACCGAAAGACATTCTAGACGTCATTTTTCACACCTCAAATTTCAATCAACTTTCGAGCATGCCGCCTAATTTTAAAGGCTAACGCCTGATTCTTAGCTCCACCACTTAAGCATTTCAAGTTTTTTTGATACTCAATGGATAAAAAAAAAAATTACACCTAGGGATATAGACATTTCCATTGTCTTAAACAAAATAAAGGGGCTGCCCCATATCAAATCACAAAAAATGAAAAAATGAAAAAACAAATTGTTTTCATACTATTTCTATCTCACTTCTTTGGCTTTATTTATGCACAAAAAGTGGAAATAACAGATAAAAAATTTACCGTTGACGGTAATGAAATCTGGTTTAATGGCATTAACATACCATGGATTGGCTTTGGAAGCTTTGGGCGCCAAGATTGGAATGAAGCCAAATGGGATCAACAATTTAGCCGTTGTAAAGAAAACCATGTGAATCTTATACGTGTTTGGTTTCACTGTGCGGGAGAGTTTGACCCTACCATTGACGACAACGGTTTTGTGAGTGGTGCAAACACTTACTTCTGGGCCAACGTAGATAAACTTATGAATTTGGCTAAAAAACATGAGATATATATCATGCCTGCTCTTTTCTCATTCGACATTGTTAAAACCGACCATACATCTTACTCAAAATGGAACAAATGGATTGTTTCAAAAAATAATGTACAGAGTTATATCGACAATGTTTTAAATCCATTGGTGGCAAAATATGATAATAACGATTATTTACTGGGTTGGGAAATTTGTAACGAACCAGAATGGTTAGGTGACAATCAAATTGGCTCACATGACTACCGTGACATGATTCGTTTTCATGGGATGATGGCAGCCGCGATACACAAAAAAGGAACGAAACCTGTAACAACTGGATCGGCAGGTTTTAAGTGGAACAGTCCCATTGCTAAAGCATGGAACAATGTTAAGTACCCACCAGTGGCAGGACACTTATGGGCCGCTGATTCTCTTAAAAAGTATTCTGGAGAAGAGTTAGCTTATTTAGACTTCTACCAAGTACACTGGTACCCTTGGCAAATTCCAAATTGGGAACCTCCTTATACCTCAAAAGGAACACCTGACTATTATCAAATTAACGACCGCCCCATTATTATTGGTGAAACAGAAGGTAAAAATGTAGATATAAAAGATCAATCAGCAGGTGTACCATACGCTTTTAAACAAACCTTGTCTGAGATGTACGAAAATGCATACAAAAACGGCTACGATGGTGTGTGTGCCTGGATGACGCTAGAAAATGATGGTCATGGTACATTTGATGATATCCAAGTAGCAACCAACGACTTCTATAAAAAGCATGAAACCTTAGTGGATCCTAAATTAATCCCAATACCGTTAAAAGGCATCGGCATTGAAACCCAAACTCTGTCCATTGAAGTTAACGACGACTACCCGCTTCAGGTAATCTACACTCCAGCAAAGGCAAGCAACAAAAAGGTTGTATATACTCTGGAAAACGATAAGCTAAACATTGATCAAAATGGTGTAATTAAAGGATTAAAGATTGGGTCTTGTGTGGTAACAGCAAAATCGGTCGACGGAAACTACGAAGCCAAATGCACAGTAACAATCACCAAAGATCTTCCTCCTAAACCATACACTTTAAGCATTACCAAAAATGGTAACGGCACAGTAATTAGCAATCCAGATGGGGCTAGCATTATGGAAGGTACGCAAGTGACTTTAACAGCTTCTGATGCACAAGGATTTGCTTTTGAAAATTGGACAGGAGATTACCCTAGTTCTAACTCTACCATCACGTTTATCATGAAAAGAAATACCAATGTAACGGCTAATTTCTTCGCAAATGCCGGTATTTGTGGCGATGCGGTGGCACTAACAGAGAAATTATTTCGCAAAGAAAACTACGGCGGTTCACATTGTTTTGTGCTGTATGGATCATTAAACCATATTAACTCATGGAATTCAACCCTTTTAGAGGTTAATGGTGTAAACTTTACCAACAAATATGAAAGTGCTAATTTCCCTTCAGCTATCAATGGAAAATATTACATCCATTACGAAAGTGGAGCCAATGGCGGAATAGAAATACAAGCTGACGTATTAAATCAAATACCAACCAAAAATAGTCAAGTAGGGCAAACAGCAGCTTCAGTCAAAGCTTATCCCAACCCATTCACGAATGAGATTACGCTAGAATTTACAAATCCAGATGAAATCACGAATATAAAAGTGTTGAATCAATTGGGGTCACTTCTTGAGATAATAGACTCCAACTTCACACACAAAATGGCTGTTGGCAACCATTACAATTCAGGAATATACTACCTACTGATTACCACTAAAACTTCTCAGAAAGTTATATCCATTGTTAAACATTAACAAAAAGAAGGCTAACCAATTGAGTTAGCCTTTTTTGCCTTAGGCCTTTTAAAAAATCAACACAAAAAAAACGGTCTAAAAGTGACCAAGTTAAAATTAAATAAATCGCACCTATCTACTATTCTTAAAATGTAAAAAAGACCTCCCTAATATTTTAAAAAAAACTTTTTACATAAACAAATTAAACCAGCCCATCACACCCCAATTCAATAGGCCGTGATGGGCTGTTTTAATCATAAGTGTGACACTTTCATTGTTTCTCCTAGTAAAAAAATATTCTTTTGATAGGTCAACCATAATTATTAATCTGTGAAGCTTTATTAAAGCACTTCACCTTAAACCTATCAAATGAATTCACTAGAAAGAGTATCAGCCATTTTAAATCACCAAGAGGCCGACCGTGTGCCTGTTTACCCACTCATCAATGGCGTTAATAGAAAATATGCGGGTGTAGATTATAAAACATGGGCCACTGATGCCGATGCCTGTGCACAGGGCTACATCAAAGCAACCGAAGATTTAGACCTAGATGTTATCTGCACCTTGGTTGATTTATCCGTTGAAGCAGCAGATTTTGGCCAAGAAATTATCTATCCCGAAAACGAGGCCGCTCATCCAAATTTTAAAAATCATCTCTTAAAAGACATGACGGAATATCACAAAGTAAAATATGTTAATCCACGCCAGACACCACGCATGAAGATGCATATTGAACTATGCGATAAGTTGATGAAAGCTAAGGGGCATGAAAAACCAGTGGTTGCCTTTGTGTTTGGTCCGCTAGGTATATTAAGTATGTTGCGAGGTCAGGTAGATATTTTTACCGATATTTTCATGGTGCCTGACGACATAAAAACGGCAGTTCAAGAAATTAACAAAACACTTTACGACTACTGTGATGCATTAATAGAGACCGGCGTACATGCAATTATGTTCGACACCTTATTTGCATCGCAATCGATAATGAGTGCAGAAATGTGGATGGAGTTTGAAGGAGTATATATGAAACCATTGGCTGACTATGTGCGCTCTAAAGGCTGTATGGTGATGATACACAACTGTGGAAAAGGCATCTATTTTAAAGAGCAAATTGAATCGATGAATCCTGTGGCTATTTCCTTTATGCACATACCTGCCGATTGTAGCTCGTATGCTGAAGCCAAAGAAAAATATGGTAAAGACATCACACTAATTGGTTGTGTATCACCCACCGATTTGCCTAGAAACAATACCGAAGATGTGGAACGGATCTGCAAAGAACAAATCGATCTTTTTGCTAAAGGAGGTGGTTACATTTTAGCTACAGGGTGTGAATACCCTGCCAATCTTGAATTAGATCACGCCCGTACCATCGTGAAGATGGCAAAAACATACGGCGTATATCAAAAAAACTAAGTGTGTATAAAACTCACATTCACCAACTTGTTTAAGCCTGTTGGTGAATGTGATAAACTTACTCAAAGTGTGCTTTTTTAGCAGTTAGTGTGATGGTGTGTGATGGTATTGTGATTCTAAGTTATACATTTGAATAATAAACATACAGATTTGGAACTACATAATCACATACCAATTTACCAACGCCTGACAGATTATTACCGCAAGGAGATAATCACACAAAACCTGAAAGCGGGTAGTAAAATCGACTCTATTAATAAAATAATGAGTCGGCATAATGTTTCGCGGGAAACGGCCAAACGCGTGTTAAAAGGGTTGATGGATGAGAAACTAGTTATCTCACAACCTGGCAAAGGCACATTTATTAACAGCACGGCCGAACTAAATGATATATGGGGCATGGTTATCCCCTTCTACTCATCAAATATTGAACAACTCATTATTCATTTGCATCATCAAGCCAAACTAAACAACCACCGACTAGAGTATTATTTACATTACAACAACCCAGATGAAGAGATGAACCTAATAGGCAAATTAATTCAGCGGGGGTATAAGGCCATTATTGTGGTACCCAACCACGACGAATCGAGCACGGGAAGCTTTTACCGCCATTTGATACCTGGTAACACCAAAATAATTTTGGCCGACAACACCATGTCTGGTTCGTATTTCAACTGTGCCATACAGAGTTACGACTTAGGCGTAAAACGTGCCATTGATTACATCACATCAAAGCACAGCGGCAATTACTTGTTAATAAACAATGAAAATTGGCAAGGTAAAAACCTGGTGTTTGAGTTGATGAAACAAACTTTTGACCTAATAATAGAAGCCAAACATCCCAACCTAAAACTATTTCACGTGAGTGATATCAATGAGTTGACGGCTGATTTTTTTCATCAAAACAACATCCGTGGCGTATTATCCATTCAGGATTCTATTTCTATACGTTTGATAAGCCGTCTTAAAGCATGGGGTTTCTCCATACCAGAAGACCTAACGGTGGTGTCGTATGGCAATACCGAACTCACCAAGATATTTTCACCAGCCATTACGGTGGTGGATTGTAAATACGAGGAGATGGCTTCCAACATTGCGCACCTCATCAAATACGACCTCGACCGTAAGAGCCGACAGATTATTATTCAGCCCGAATTAATTGTGAGGGAGACGTGAGAAAAGAAGAAAGACCGAAGTAGCTAGATAATGTCCTCAAGCCGGACAGGCTTTTCATTTTTTGCTTGATCAAAAAACGGAAACAAAAAAATCAAGGCTGTCTGATAAATTCATTTCTTTTATTTACCCAATATAAGTGCGGCCGGGTGATCTTCGAACAAGTTCTCAGCTTCCCGGTCTTACTAAAATTGGATTGCATAACGAAACAAATTTATCAGGAGGCCATCTAAAATCACAGCGATGAATAAAAAAATTACAACTATACCAATAGTAAAACCTATTGAGAGATAAAACACATTATAACAAGATAAGAGACAAGCAATAATTCATTAATAATTTAAAAACAACATCATGAAGGGATTACAACTGATTAAAAAAGCGATGAAGTTAGAAACGGTGAATCGCATTCCTTGGGTGCCTTTTGTAGGCTCGCACGCTGGTGCGTTATTAAATCTAACGGCTACCGAGTATTTATCATCAAGCAAAACAATTGTAGAAGGGGTAAATAAAGCCATCCAATTATACAACCCAGATGGTATTCCTGTAATTTTTGATTTGCAAATTGAAGCGGAAGCATTAGGTTGTAAAATAGCTTGGGCTAATGACAATCCTCCAGCAGTGGTGTCACATCCTCTAAAGGATGGCAAAACATTGGCCGACTTAAAAGTGCCATCGCCAACAGATGCACGTATTGCCCTTTGCATGGAAGCCACCAAAGCATTACGCGCTCAACACCCAGACTTAGCCTTGTATGGCCTTATCACAGGCCCTTTTACGCTAGGACTTCACCTTTTGGGCACCGATATCTTCATGCAAATGATGATGGAACCCGAAGAGACTCATAAACTAATGCGTTTTACCACTGACGTAGCGTTGATGATGACTAAAAACTACATTGAGTCAGGTGCCAACGTGGTAGCTATTGTTGACCCAATGACGAGTCAAATTGACCCAGAAAGTTTCAACATATTTGTGTCGCCATACATTACCGAAATCAATGATTTAATTCGTAAGATGGGCGCATTGAGTTCGTTTTTTGTATGTGGAAACGCCAAACAAAACATCGAAGTGATGTGTCTGACTAAGCCAGATAATATCTCTATTGATGAGAACATTCCTTTGGATTATGTACGTGACATGGCCTTAAAACACAACGTTAGTTTTGGTGGTAACATCAAATTGACTGTGGTGTTATTGATGGGTGATGAAGAGGCTTCTCGTAGAGATGCACTAGAATGTATGGACATAGGTGGTAAAAAAGGATTTATTTTGGCACCAGGTTGCGATTTAGCCATGGCTACACCTAAAGAAAACCTAATTGCCGTATCAGAACTGGTACACGATGAATTACTTCAAGGTGAGTTGAGAGCTAGCGAAGCCAAAGCTATGAACATCGAAAAACTGGATTTAAGCAAGCACTGGAGCAACGAAAAAGTGGTGATTGATGTCATTACTTTAGATTCTTCGTCTTGTGCACCTTGTCAGTATATGATGGATGCTGTGGCTCGTGCATCAGCACAATTTGGCGACCAAGTTATTTACAAAGAACACCGCATTAAAGAAATGGAAGGCGTGCAAATGATGGTATCTTTAGGCGTACAAAACCTACCTACCATTGTTATTGATGGTAACGTAGAGTTTATTTCTCAAATACCACCCATCCATAATATCATCGAAAAAATAGAAGGTTACTTAGCTAAGAAGAAGTAGTTTTCCGGATGTTATAACTTAAATCAGGGTGGATGCCACTAAAGCATTCACCCTATTTTACAAGCGGTCCTTTTTTAATCATGCATCTTGATACCCTTATCTCTATCTTGATTCTTATATCTTGATACCCTAGTCTTAATACTCCAATCTCACATCTTGATACTCTAAAAGAAAAACCATGAAAATAATTTTGTTAAGCGGATTTTTAGGAAGTGGTAAAACAACAGCTTTGTCGGGAGCTGCCATCAGCCTTATGAAACAAGGCAAACGAGTGGGTGTGATTACCAACGACCAAGGAAAATATCAGGTAGATAGTCATTTCATTGATGCACAAGGCATCCCAGTGGTAGAAGTAAGTAATGGGTGTTTCTGTTGTAACTACGAAACGCTGGACAAACAGATTATTTCTCTAGATAAAAATCAGAAACCAGATTACATCTTTGCCGAGTCGGTGGGCTCTTGTACCGACTTAATAGCTACGGTACTAAAGCCATTACAAGCCTATCGCGACGATTTATTTGAACTCATCACCCTATCCACATTTACCGATTCTAGGTTGATGTACCAACATTTGATGGGTCGTACTTTACCTTTTAGTCAAGAAGTGAATTACATCATCCATAAACAAATGGAAGAAGCCGATATGTTGGTGGTGAACAAAATCGATTTATTAACCGAAGAGCAACTAAAATACATCAAAGAAAACATTACAAACACCTTCCCTCACAAGCGCATTATCTACCAAAACTCGTTGGACATAACCAATTTGGACACATGGATTCAAACAGCTGATGCCACACCCCCTACTCAACAACGTCAATCGCTGGAGGTGGATTATGACACCTATGGAGCAGGCGAAGCTTTATTAGGCTGGTTAGATGACGAACTCGAAATAACAGGCATTAACGCTGGTGCCGCTACACAGCAGCTCATCACACAAATCAAAGATTTAATAAACAAAGAAGCGTATGCCATTGGTCATCTCAAGTTTATGGCGAGTGATGGGTTCATAACAAGCAAACAGAGTTTTACCTCATTAGAAAACAAACATCAACAAGGAGATATTGAACAATCTAAGTCTCAATGCGTCAGTCTAATTATCAATGCCCGCATCGAAACAACTCCCAAAAACATCAATTCCATCATCCAACAAGCCATTAAAATAACCGAAGAAAAACTGGCGTGTAACATTAAAACCAAGCACCACGCTGCCTTTGTGCCTGGATATCCAAAACCTACTCATAGAATAATCTAAGGTTATTGTATAAGCCGTAAATGACGTTAGCGAACTAACACCTACCTCTAGCGCAAGGACTATTGGTGATAAACACACCCATTCCCAAACCCATTAACACATGTTTAGTAGCCGCATCATTCCAAAATACACCAGCTACTTTTTCGTCTGAAAGGTAATACAACACAAAACCTAACACAGCTCCAACGGTAGCATAAATGACAGTACGTCTAACATGTGGTGATGTAATCATTCGTTTTAACCATCCATCTTCGTTTTGAAGTTCTAGTTTCTTGAAAGTAAACTTTTGCATAACTCGTATAAATATTTGTAATAGATGGATGAGTCTCATCCTAATTAGAATTAACAAGGATAGGTGAATTAACAGTCAGCCTTTGTAACTAAAGTCACACAGCGGTCTAATGTTTATAAAACGGATCAATTAAAAATTATTTATCTTATTTTTGAGACCTCATTCAACAGCCCAAAGCAACAGCAACATGAAATTGGTACTTATTATAATTGGCTTTCAGCTTATGGTTTGCATAAACAGCATATGGGCACAAAATTCTGTAGACCTAGGCGATAGCACAAGCAACAATGGATATATTCAGCATATAAATGATAAAATCAGTTTCAAACTAGATTTTAACAGCTTCAACGAAACCTTTAGTGTAAAAAATCCTGATTACAGTTACGACATTCGACCAAACATCACCATTAATAACAAAATATGGTTTAACTACCGTTTTTTATCCCTTGGTTATTCGTTTCTATCACGAGTTTTACCAGGCAATACAGATGATGATAAAGGGACTACTTCAGGGTTTGGTATCGATGCACACATTTACGTTAAACAATGGGTGCAAGATTTTAAGTACAACGAAGCCAAAGGATTTTATTTATACAACTCTGATGATTTCAACAAACGAACAGGTACTTACATCATCTTACCTGATTTAAAAGTGACTTCATTTAGAGGCTCAACAAGTTACTTTGTGAATCCTAACTTTTCGTTACGCAACATCCGAACCCAAACACAAATACAACTCAAAAGCGCAGGTAGTTTAGCACCTGGATTACTTTACGCATACTACGATAATGATGATAAAGGTTTTACTCAACAACAAACTAGCAATCAACGGACACAGACCTACGAATTGATGCTAAATACTTGGTATTACTACACCTTGGTCATCAACCGTAATTGGTACGTAGCAGGTGGTTTAGCGCCCAGTTTGGGTTTTGCATACACCAACTTAACAACACGATACCCCGATAAACAAACAAACACCAACTACACCAATCCCCAAATTCGCATGAATAGTAATTTTGGGTTTGGTTATAACACCCAAAAATGGTGCACTGGTTTTGAGATGAGCAGCTTCAAATCATTCCGCAAAGACAACGACCCAACCATAAAAGTTATCACCTCAGCCTTTTCCTTTCAGGCCTTTGTAGGCTACCGTTTCAACGCACCCAAAAAAGTAAAACAAGTATTTAAATACGTAGAGTCTTCAGTTGCTCCACGGCGTTAATAACTAAATCGACAAAATCCATTCTGGAACACCATTAAGAATAATAGCCTTATATCAAGGTTGAAGCAGACTCATTAAAAGAATACGCATAAGAAAAATATTAAGTATTAAATCATCAAAT
>QKIO01000193.1 GCA_003251015.1 Bacteroidales bacterium | reverse complement strand
TATTAACACGCCTAAGTGATGGTATTACCGACATTCTAATGGGTATTATTGGAGATAGAACTCAATCAGAAAAGGGTAAATTTCGCCCTTGGATCTTGTGGACTGCAGTGCCATTTGGATTGATTATGGCACTTACCTTTACCACCCCTCCATTGGGTATAGCAGGCAAAATGGTATACGCTTATGTAACATACATTCTATATACGCTTATTTATACAGCCAGTAATGTACCATATGGTGCGTTGATGGGAGTTATGACATCCGACGAAAAAGAACGAACTAGTTTATCTTCATTTCGTTTTGCTGGCGCTTATTTTGGTGGAATAATGACACAAGGACTACTCATTTACCTGGTGTTATTCTTCGGCAATGTGGAACCTAAAATCACAGTACAGCCCATTGATGATAATTCATACAGAGTTGAAGTAACCTCTCCTAAGGATGTCGAAACAGCAGCTATCTCATGCAAGAGTGGTTTGTCAGCCTTATTTGTTTTCGACAACTCTATTCAAGAAGATAAACCTACCTCACAAGTGAGTTTTACCATGTTAAAGGATTCTACTTATGTCTTTAAAGTGTCTGACATCAGCAATCTGCAAGTAGAAAATATACAGTGTATAAACCAAAAAAAAGGTTATCAAAATTCAGTTTATATTTTATCTGTATTGTTAGTTATATTCCTATTAATCACTTACTACACAACCAAAGAGCGAGTGGTGTTTCATAAGGAGCAACAAGGCAAAATTATAGATGATATTAAAGATTTATTAACTAATAAACCCTGGCTTATCCTACTTTTTGTTGGGTTTGTGTTTTGTATTTACAATGGCATCAAACAAGGCGTTACGGTAATGTATTTTAAACGCTACTTGCATGACGAGGCCTTTTCTGCCATATACATGGTGGCGTTGTTGGTGGTGTCTGGCGTAGCAGCGCTTGTTACTTCTCCATTAGTAAGAGCTCTGGGCAAAAAAAATCTATTTATGTCTGTCATTGTTTTTTCAGCTCTTACCAATGCTTTACTTGTTTTCGCAGGGCCTGAAGATTCTATGATGATCTTTATTTTAGGTACACTTTCTGAATTTGGAGCTGGCATTATGCCTGTTCTATTCTTTGCGATGCTTGGCGATTGCGCCGATTATTCTGAATGGCAAAAAGGACGAAGAGCTACCGGATTAATATATTCTGCTGGTACGTTTGCCTTTAAGTTTGGTGGAGGTATCGCAGGAGCAATTATAGGCTGGGTACTTAGTGCCTTTCATTATAATGGTTTAGACGAATCCTCCATGCAAGGTGCGTTACCTGCAATTATAATGCTTATGAGCTGGGTGCCTGCGGTCATTCTTATTGCAGCTGGGTTATTAGGCGTAGCCTTTTATCCTTTAACAGAAACAAAACTCGCTGTAATATCAAACGAATTAGCGGCCAAGAGAATATAACATAAAAATAGAAATAATATGAAATACGGTTTTTTTGACGATTCTAATAAGGAGTATGTAATTACAAATCCTGCCACTCCATTTCCTTGGATTAATTATCTAGGTAATGAAGATTTCTTTTCCTTAATTTCTAATACAGCAGGGGGATATTCTTTTTATCGAGATGCAAAATTTCGCCGATTGAATCGTTATCGATATAACAACGTTCCAATGGACAATGGCGGTCGTTATTTTTACATCAAAGAAAATGACACAATATGGTCGCCTGGATGGAAGCCTGTTAAAACAGAGCTTGATAAGTATGAATGTAGACATGGGCTTAGCTACACCAAGATAATTGGCGAAAAAAATCAGCTTGAAATATCCACTACTTTTTTTGTGCCTTTAGGTAACTGGTGTGAAATTCAAAAAATGAAGTTGACAAATCATTCTCAAGAAGTTAAACGATTTAAACTGTTTTCGTACAACGAGTGGTGTTTATGGAATGCTGAAGATGATCAAAACAACTTGCAGCGAAATTTATCAACAGGAGAGGTTGAGATAGATGGCTCTACCTTGTATCATAAAACAGAGTATAAAGAACGTCGAAATCATTTTGCTTATTACCATGTAAACTGCCCAGTTGACGGATTTGACACCGATCGCGAATCGTTTATGGGTTTATATAACAACGCTTCTGAGCCGCAAGTGGTGTTAGATGGAGCTCCTCGTAATTCACATGCACATGGATGGTCTCCTATTGCCTCTCATTATTTAGAAATAGAACTTCAGCCAGGACAATGCAAAGATCTAATTTTTGTGTTAGGATATGTTGAAAATGAGGAAGATGACAAGTGGGAGGGCAAAGGTGTTATCAACAAAACAAAAGCCAAAGCCCAAATAGCGTTGTTTGACACAGTGGAAAAAGTGGACGAAGCTCTATTGAGCTTAGCTGCGTATTGGGATAACTTACTGAGCGTAATCACTGTGGAGCATGAGGACGATAAGCTTAGTCGTATGGTTAATATATGGAACCAGTATCAATGCATGGTTACTTTTAACATGTCACGATCAGCCTCATTCTTTGAAGTAGGTATTGGTAGAGGCATGGGTTTTCGCGACTCAAACCAGGATCTAATTGGCTTTGTTCATCAAATACCAGAGCGTGCGCGTCAGCGTATAATAGATATCGCCTCCACACAATTTCCCGATGGAGGATGTTATCATCAATATCAACCGTTAACAAAAAAAGGCAATGATGCCATTGGAGGAGGCTTTAATGATGATCCATTATGGTTGATATTAGGTGTTGTAAGTTACATCAAGGAATCTGGTGACTATTCTATATTAGATGAGATGGTGCCTTTTGACAATGATGCAAAACTCTCTCAATCTTTATTTCATCATTTAACCGTTTCGTTTAATCATGTGGTGAATAATTTAGGTCCAAATGGCTTACCATTGATAGGGCGAGCAGATTGGAATGATTGTTTAAATCTAAACTGTTTTTCAGTAAACCCTAACGAATCATTTCAAACAACAGAAAATAACACAAAAGGATCTAAGGCAGAATCTGTGATGATAGCTGGATTATTTGTCGTTTATGGCAAAGACTACATTGATTTGTGTAAACAAATTGGCAAAAACGAAGAGGCTAAAAGAGCTCAAAAAGAAGTAGATTCTATGATTGAGGCTGTTAAATCTAACGGCTGGGATGGAGAATGGTACTTACGCGCCTACGACTATTTTGGTAAAAAAATAGGCTCAAAAGAGAATGAAGAGGGTAAAATATTTATTGAATCTCAAGGATGGTGCTCAATGGCCGAAATAGGGTTAGAAGACGGTTTGGTTGAAAAATCGTTGGATAGTGTTAAAAAACACTTAGATACACCTTATGGCATTGTTCTAAACAACCCTGCATTTACAAAATACGTTATTGAGTACGGCGAAATATCTACATACCCTAAAGGATATAAAGAAAATGCGGGTATATTTTGTCACAATAACCCATGGATTATAATTGGCGAAACAAAAATTGGCAGAGGCAACGAAGCTTGGGAATACTATAAAAAGATTTGTCCTGCTTATTTAGAGGATGTGCATGATTTACACAAGGTTGAGCCTTACGTGTACTGCCAAATGATTGCAGGTAAAGATGCATTTAAACCAGGCGAAGGAAAAAACAGCTGGCTGTCTGGTACGGCAGCGTGGAATTTCCAGGCCGTAGTACACTACATCCTAGGTGTTAGGCCAGACTACAATGGACTACTCGTAGATCCTTGCATTCCTAACCATTGGAAATCATACACTGTTAAAAGATCGTTTAGAGGTGCTATGTATATCATAAATATACTAAACCCCAAAGGTCTAAATAAAGGTGTTCAAACAATGATGTTAGATGGGAAAGCTATTACAGGTAGTGTAATTCCTATATTACCAGAAGGTACATATAATGTAGAAGTAATATTAGGTTAACTTTTAATTTTTTTAGAAGATGGGGATAAGTGGTTTTATGTGGTTAAGAGACGTGGTTATAGGTATCCTGTTGCTGAATGGACTTTCACATTGTCAAGTTGCTAATACATCTGATGTATCCTCTTTACAGGTTTTGAGCAATAAGGTACTATGTAATCAAGTAGCTTATTCTCCTACTTCTGAAAAAATGGTTCTTCTAAACACAGATGCATCTGATTTTCAAATAAAAGATCAGGGTGGCAAAATTGTTTTTACTGGTCCAATAGAACCTTGGATGAAATGGGATTTAGCAGGAGATTCTGTGCGAAAGGCAAATTTTTCTAAGCTGGTAGCCATTGGTCAATATGGATTATGGGTTAATGATACCTTATTGGCTTACCCCATTGTGATAACAAAACGGCCTTACGAAACACTTGCAAGAGCCTCTTTAAAAGCATTTTATTTCAATCGTTCGGGTATAGACATTGATTCAACACATGGTGGCAGATGGGCTAGAGCTGCAGGCCACACAGATACCGTAGTGTATATTCATTATTCTGCTGCAGACAAAAACCGTTTAGAGGGGTCTAGTATTTCATCACCTGGAGGTTGGTACGACGCTGGTGATTATGGAAAATACACTGTTAATAGTGGTATATCGACCTATACATTACTGCTTAGTTATGAATTAAATAAAGATTATCATCAAAATTTCCATATGGATATTCCAGAGTCTAACAATGAATTACCAGATATATTAGACGAGACTCTGTATAATCTTAATTGGATGAAAACCATGCAAGATCCAAATGACGGAGGGGTTTATCATAAACTGACAAGTCTAGATTTTGATGGAATGGTAATGCCTAAAAAAGCTTTAGCTAAGCGTTTGGTGGTGCAAAAGAGTACCGCAGCCACGCTTAATTTTATTGCCACAATGGCCTATGCATCTCAGGTGTTGAAGAATTGTTCCGCCGCGAATTCAGAATTAGCTAAGGCATATTTGAGTAGTGCACTAACTGCTTGGAAGTGGGCAAAGGCTAATCCTAATACCTACTACATTCAACCTAGTGATGTAACCACAGGTGCCTATATAGATACTTGTTTAGTTGACGAATGGTTTTGGGCTGCAGCTGAATTATATAAGGTTACTGGCGATAAGTTGTTTAAAGACGACATGCTGATGAATTACACCAAACCCACCACTCCTAAGTGGGATTTAGTGGGTACTTTGGGTATTGTTTCTATTCTTACGTCTCAAAAAACAGTTGAATTTGCATCATACAAAAATGATTTTTTAACCTATGTAAATGAATTGTTAAATATAGAACAATCATCAGCCTATGGAGTAAGCCTTAATCAATTTGCTTGGGGAAGTAATTCAGATGTTGCAAATCAAGGAATGCTTAAGTTGGTAGCTTATCAACTTACCAAGGATGATAAATACAAATCTTCAGCACAAAATGATTTAGATTATTTATTAGGTAGAAATGCAACTGGATATTGTTTTGTTACAGGTTTTGGCATTAAGAGTCCTCTATTTATTCATCATCGGCCATCAGCCGCAGATGATGTTGAGGCTCCTGTGCCAGGTTTCTTAGTGGGGGGGCCTAACACTATCGCTTTAAACGATTGCGGCCCTACTGTTATTCGATCATCTTTTTCTGCAAAATCCTATGTTGATCATCAAGATAGTTACTCAACCAATGAGGTGGCCATTAATTGGAATGCTCCTTTGGTATTTATAACCACATTAATAGATGCGTATGATATAAAACACTTAAATTAAAAAAAAGGAAACTGGAAATAAATAGCGAGTTTAATCCAGCTTCCTCTTAATCAAAACCAAAAAAAAGAATGGAATTGAATCACTAAAAAGTTCACAAATTTATGAAAAACTCTAGTTTAATTAGACTTTGCGAATCAAATTCGCAAACTAAAAATGAAAGAAGGTATCATTGGTTGCAAAAAACAGCAACCTTATTGATCCTAGTTTTCTTCAACTTTTCTCTGGTTATGGCACAAGACCTTACTGTGAAAGGAACTATTACTGATGCTTCGGATGGCCTGTCCATACCTGGGGCAAGTGTTATTGTTAAAGGAACCACCAACGGGACCGTAACTGATTTAAATGGTAACTACAGTTTAAAAGTGGCCAGTGGCGATTTACTTGTCTTTTCATATGTTGGTATGAAATCGCAAGAAATAGTAGCCTCCAGTGCTATTATTAACGTTGTATTAGCCACAGACCAAACCAATATCGATGAAGTGGTTGTTGTAGGTTATGGTGTGCAGAAGAAAAGTGTGGTTACAGCAGCTATCTCGTCTGTTAAAGGTGATGTGTTAGTGCAAACCGCTTCTACAGGTACTATTTCTACTGCTTTACAAGGACAAACATCAGGTGTAACTGTCCTGCCGACATCAGGTGCGCCAGGTGCTCCAACAAAAATTCGCATACGTGGTGCGGGTTCTAATGGAAACAGTAATCCACTCTACATCGTTGATGGTTTGAAAGTGTCTACAATAGACGATATCGACCCAAACGACATTGAGTCTATGGAGGTTTTAAAGGATGGTGCATCTGCTGCTATCTACGGTACCGAAGGTGCCAATGGTGTTATTCTTATTACCACTAAAGTTGGTTTCAAGGGCGAGTCACGTGTGAATTATAGCTTTAAGTACGGTATTCAAAATATGTCGTCGAATGCCGAGTTGATGAATGCCCAACAGTATACGCAGTTTATGACTGAAGCTGGAGAAACAGTTGCAAATACTGAGGGGTATGATACAGATTGGTTGGATGCTATTTCGCAGTCTGCTCCCATGCAACAACACAGCTTAAGTTTTGCTGGGGGAACAGATAAAACCAGTTACTATTTATCAGGTTCTTACCTTACTCAAGATGGTGCTATTGGAGGTTCTAACGCGAATTTTGAGCGCTTTACATTTAGAATTAACACAAAAAGCCAGGTTAAATCTTGGCTTTCAGTGGGCAATAACATAAACTATTCGCACTCAACAAGACAAGCTTTACCAGAAGATGATGAGTATCGTTCTATTGTGAATAGCGCCTTATTAATGGATCCTTTTACGCCTGTATTAGAAAAAGGCTTAACTCCAGCAATACAGACAAACATTGCCAATGGAAAAACAGTTCTTCAAAACGCTAATGGACAGTACTATGGTTTAAACAGAGTAGTAACTGGTGAAACAGCAAATCCTGTTGCATTTTTGGAGAACACACACAATAGCATCGAAACAGACCGTTTAACATAAGGGACTTAACATTACCTCTCGTGGTGGTTTGGAATTGGAAAATGAAACACAAAACAATTGGAATCAAAAGTATTTCTTCTCTTCAGAACGTAGCAGTGATGTGAATATGGTTGAAGATAAGCTGTATAAGAACCAACGTGGATTGTGGGAGAATTTTGCATCGTACAACAAACAAATTGACAGGCATAACATGACTGGTTTGGTGGGTATGTCGTACGAAGATATTACAAAACCAAATTATCGTTTGTATTCTCAGATGCCTAAGGAAGGTGCACAGTACGCCTACCACGATTATTCCATCAATAAGGAAACCAATCGAGTAGGGGGTACCTTAGAGGAGTTGACCAAAATCTCTTATTTTGGTCGCTTGAGTTACGATTATGCTAATAAATACATGGTAGAAGGATCGGCCCGTAGAGATGGCGCCAGTAACTTACCGGCAGAAAACACATGGGCTAACTTTTATGCACTATCAGGAGGTTGGTTGATCAGTCAAGAAGATTTCTGGCCCCTGGATGCCATCAAT
>QKIO01000322.1 GCA_003251015.1 Bacteroidales bacterium | reverse complement strand
GAAGTAAACAAACACACACAAAAAATAACCACAAAAAATCTCATATAAAAATTCATATAACCACAAATAACCAGCTTAAATTCCGAGCACAATAGTACACATTATAGTCTAAAAAAGTAATACTTAAGCTCTCTAACTTATAAATATTTAATTCAACTAAATACACCTATATCGCTATATGTAAATTAATTAACACAACAACACCTACTTCATAATTTACGTTAAATAATAGATTATATCCAATTTTTACTATGTTTGAGATAACAAGTCAAACGCACGGTCTATTGCCTAAAAGCCGTAACAATAGATTAAAAAAACAACTTAACACATCCACAAAACCCCATTAAAAATAGAGTCATGAAAAAAATACTAATCCTATCCAGCTTAGTGCTCACATTAGTGGCATGCAAAACCGCACAAAACACAAGTGCATCTAGTGCTTTAAGTGCAATAGGTGCTTCAAGTGCATTAAGTGAAAATAGCACCTTTTTAATGGGTAATACTTGGCAATTGGAGTCATACAAAGGCAAAGCGCCACAAGACGTAGGATTTACGCTTAAAACACCGCAAATAACCCTAGACTCAACTAAACATACCATCTCAGGTAATGATGGTTGTAATAGTTTTGGAGGTGCATTTAAATTGGCCGGTGACACCTTAAAAATGGCATCTGTAATGAGCACTAAGATGTATTGCAATGGTGTACCTGACACCGACTTTATAAGCATATTAAGTAATAACCCCACACTTTCCATTGATGATAACAAATTGATGTTAAGTCAAAACAACACTGTTATCTTAATTTTTTCTTTAAAGGATAAATAGACTCATTCACAACCCTCACCAATAAAAAAAGCAGGTAATCTGACGACACCTGCTTTTGTTTCTTTTATAGTTCTGGATCGTTATTTCCCAAATCGAGCAATACCAAACAAGTCATAATCTTCAGAATCCGTAATCTCCACCGAATAGAAGTTACCTACTGTCAACTCCTTATTATCATCCTTATGAAGTAATACTTCCTGATCAACCTCAGGCGAATCAAACTCCGTACGACCTATATAATAATCACCTTCCTGCCTATCAACAATCACTTTAAGGGTTTTACCAACCTTTTCCTGATTCAACTCATTACTAATGCCATTTTGCACTTCCATAATGTAATCTGCACGCTCTTGCTTAAGCTCATAAGGAATTTCGTCTTTATATTTTTTATGAGAATACGTATCTTCCTCGTGAGAGTATGGAAAAACACCCAAACGATCGAAACGCACATCCTTCACAAACTGAACCATCTCTTCAAAGTCCTTCTCTGTCTCACCAGGATGACCAGTAATAAAGGTGGTACGTAAATGAATGCCTGGCACTTGTTGACGGATCTCTTCAATCAAACGCATGGTTTGGTTCTTACGCACCCCACGACGCATAATTTCCAACATATTATCACTCGCATGTTGAAGCGCAATATCTAAATAATTACACACATTGGGATGTTCATTCATTACTTTAAGTACATCCATCGGAAAGCCTGCAGGATAAGCATAATGCAAACGAATCCATTCCAAGCCATCAATATTAGCCAAGCCTTCTACCAGCTGTGGTAACTTATAATCCTTATATAAATCGTAACCATAAAACGAAAGATCCTGAGCAATCACTTGAATTTCCTTCACACCACCATCGCGTAAGCGTTTAGCTTCGTCGAGTAATTCCTCAATAGGTTTACTCTTATGCTTGCCAGTAATTAATGGGATGGCACAATAACTACAAGTTCTATTACACCCCTCAGACACCTTCAGATACGCATAATGAGCAGGCGTAGTCAGCGAACGTTCGTTCATCAAATCGCGTCGGTAGGTAGCGCCAATCTCAGTCACCAACTCCTTCCAATTAAACTTACCAAAAAACTTATCCACCTCAGGCAATTCCTTACCTATATCTTTCATGTAACGCTCAGATAAACAACCCATCACATAAAGCGCTTTAATATCCCCACGTTTTTTAGCTTCCACAAACGAAAGGATAGTATCAATTGATTCGTCTTTAGCATCCCCAATAAAACCACAGGTATTAATCACCGCAATTTCTCCATCTGGGTTTTCAGCATCATGAGTCACCTCTATGCCATTAGCCTCAAACTGACGGATAAGGAATTCGCTATCAACCAAGTTCTTAGAACAACCCAACGTCACAACATCAACCTTTTTACCTTTAATAACAGCCATCTATAAATTAATTTAAGTACTTGATTGTTTAAATATTCGCTAAAAAAAAGCTGTTAATCAAAACAGCTTGGTGTTTATAAAAACAAAGAATCCACGAAATCAATGCGGTTAAAGACTAATAAATCGTCGATACCTTCACCCACGCCAATATATTTAACAGGAATGCTAAACTGATCAGACACACCAATAACCACACCACCCTTTGCCGTGCCATCTAACTTGGTAATAGCTAAAGCACTAACCTCAGTAGCTTTGGTAAATTGTTTAGCTTGTTCAAACGCATTTTGACCTGTAGAACCATCTAACACCAAAAGCACTTCATGGGGCGCATCAGGCACCACCTTTTTCATTACACTCTTAATCTTCGACAATTCAGTCATCAAATTAATCTTGTTATGCAAACGCCCTGCCGTATCAATAATAACCACATCAACCCCAGTTTTTTTAGCCCTAGTAAGCGTATCAAACGCCACTGAAGCAGGATCAGAACCCATTTGTTGTTTCACAATAGGCACCTCAACACGCTCTGCCCAAATCACCAGTTGCTCAATGGCCGCCGCCCTAAACGTATCAGCAGCCCCTAACATCACCGATTTACCAGCTTGTTTATATTTATAGGCCAATTTACCAATGGTAGTGGTTTTACCCACGCCATTAACACCAACCACCATAATCACATGAGGATTGGAAGACTCAGGTAAATCAAAGGTTAAAGTCTCTCCTTTTTCATTTTCAGCTAAAAGATTACTTATCTCTTCACGCAAAAGACCATTTAATTCTTTGGTTGTAATAAACTTATCACGCACCACACGTTCCTGTAAGCGATCAATGATTTTAAGAGTTGTATCTACACCTACATCAGAAGAAATTAAAATCTCTTCTAAGTCATCTAATACTGAATCGTCCACTTGTGTTTTACCAACTACAGCTCGTGTAATTTTTTGCAAAACAGTCTCTTTGGTTTTTAACAAACCTTTATCAAGACTTTCCTTTTTGGCTTTAGTAAATCGGTCGAATAATCCCATCAATCAATAATTTAGGGTGCAAAAATAACGAAAAAGAGTGAAGTAAACAGCTTTCGTTCAGTATAAATCAAAAAAAAAGCTTTCTTATACAAGAAAGCTTTTTTATTAGAGTTTTGAAACTCCTTAATTCTTAAAAAAATCTGCAACTGCTTCATTAGTGACAATTTCTTCACGAAATGAATAAGCGCCAGTTTTTGGAGACTTGATCATCTTAATTACTTTAGTATGACCTTTACCTCCACCTTTTTGCAAACTTGCTACTACTTTCTTAGCCATGGTCTATCACTTATTTAATTTCGCGGTGTACAGTTACACGCTTCAAAATTGGATTAAACTTCTTAAACTCCATGCGGTCTGGAGTATTTTTTCTGTTTTTTACGGTAATATATCTGCTAGTACCTGGCATTCCGCTTTCTTTATGCTCTGTGCATTCAAGAACCACCTGTACTCTATTACCTTTACTTTTCTTAGCCATTTCTTACTTCTTAGTAGTTAGCAATAAAACCTTTTTCCTTTGCGCCTTTTAAGGCTGAAAGTAGACCAACTTTATTGATCATTCTTAAACCAGATGCAGAAACTCTTAAGTCAACCCAACGCTCTTCTTCAGGAAGAAAGAATTTCTTCTTAAAAAGATTGATATCGAATCTTCTCTTGGTTCTTCTCTTAGAGTGGGATACATTGTTACCCACCATAAATCTCTTACCAGTTATTTGACATACTCTTGACATCTCTCAACAGTTTTTTTTTCGGATACATTTTCAAACAGAGCGCAAAATAAGCCATTTATATTTTAATGTGCAAATCCTACAGCCATTAAATTCTATTTTTTTTATTTTTTTTGTTGATGGTTTACTTATTAATGTTAGTAAGACACTGCTAATCCTTAATCCTTTTATTGAGACAAACCTTACAAACACCAATGAAACAACAATCTATAATATCAATCACTTTTCACCAAGGTTAATAACTCAATAAGTGCCGTACTGGCTGCCCGTTGAATATTACGCTCACGAATAGCTCCAAAGAAATGACGTTTACTAAGCACCCCATTGGGTCCACAAATAGCAATCCAAACAGTGCCAACAGGTTTCTCTTCAGTACCCCCATCAGGCCCCGCAATACCAGATGTAGCAATGGCATAATCACACTTTAATCGCTGCCTAACACCTTTAGCCATTTGCTCAACCACCTGCTGACTCACAGCACCATAGGTTAACAAATCCTTCGCATCAACACCTAACAAGTCCTCTTTGACACTATTCGCATACGCCACAACCCCTCCTTTAAAAAAGGACGAGCTACCAGGCAATGAGGTAATTAAATGGCCAAGCAAACCACCCGTACAACTCTCGGCCACGGCCAATGTTAACTGTTTTTGTTTCATTAAAAGAGCCACCAATTCTTCGGGACGCTGATCGTCTTGACCATAAATATGAGTGCCAATAAGTGGATACAAACCGTCGACAGCAGCTGCTATCGCACGCCTTCCTTCGGCTTCATGAGCTACCCTAGCAGTAAGACGTAAACGCACCAAACCAGGCGATGGCAAATAAGCCAACGAGATAAATGATGGCAAAGCCCCTTCCCAGTCGGCTATCAGTTCAGCCAAGGTAGACTCACCCAAGCTATGCACCAAAATAGTTTGATGAATGATATGACCCGTGGGAAACAACTCTTTTAAACGCGGTAAGACATCTGAGGTCATGGTCGTTTTCATTTCCGAAGGTACACCTGGCATTGAAACAACCACTTTCTGACCAATTCGAAACCACATAATAGGCGCCGTACCAACCGTATTACGAATAGGAACACACGACTCAGGCACATAAGCCTGCATCCTATTTAACTCATTAATAGTGGCCACACGCCCTTTTAAAAAGCCACACACATCCTCATAAATCTGCTCATTAAAAACCAACTTCGTATTAAAAAACTCTGCCAAAGTGTGTTTGGTAATATCATCATTGGTAGGCCCCAACCCACCTGTAAGTAACACTACATCTACCCTATCCATAGCCTCTTTTAATGAGCTAGTTATAGCGTCCTTTGTATCACGTACCGATGTAATGCGATTCACCTCAAAACCCAAATCATTTAAGGCCTTACCCATCCACGCCGAATTGGTATCAATCACCTGTCCAATCAATAATTCATCTCCAATGGTAATAAGCTCTACATTCATCTCAAAATACAATTAATTTAGTTTACGAATGGCATTCATGCGCTGCAACAAGGTAGGATGCGAATAATGAAAGAATACATACCAAGGATGCGGGGTTAAGTTACTTAAAGCATTCACCGAAATGGTTTTTAATCCACTAATGAGTGACTCACCTAAACCAAAACTAGCCGCAAAAGCATCCGCAGCATATTCGTTTTTACGCGACACAAACGACATGATCATACCTGTAATAAACGAAACAGGTGAGTATAACAAGGCAAAAGCCAATAATCCAATGTGGAAACTAGGCGTTTCAACACCTAAAGCCGCAGACAACAAAGGCGATTCAACCACCAAACTAAAAATATACAACATCACTCCCATTTGAAGCAAGCCCGTAATAATAGCGCCCAGCGTATGTTTTAATTTATAATGACCAATCTCATGAGCCAACACTGCAACCACCTCCTGCGAGCTTAAATCATTAATCAGCGTATCGTAAAGCACAATCCGTTTCTTACGTCCCAAACCACTAAAAAACGCATTTGCCTTAGTCGAACGTTTTGAACCATCCATTACAAACACATTATCCAACTTAAAACCAGACTTTAAACTAAAAGCTTCAATAGCATCACGTAACTCACCATCATCCAAGGGCTTTTGTTTATTAAAAAGAGGTAAAAGTAACGACGTATAAAACATACTCATCAACACCATCACACTCCCAACCAAAAGCCAAGCATACAACCAAAAGTTAGTACCCACCAAACCATACACCCAAATAATAAGAGCTAAAACACCCCCACCCAAAAGAGCCGTTAACAGAGTTGATTTAATTAAGTCACCCACAAACAAACCTGGTGTCATCTTATTAAAACCAAATCGCTGTTCAATCACAAAAGTACCATACACACTAAATGGTAATGAAATAAGCGAAGACCCAAGTCCTAAACAGGCAAAATACAAAAGCGGTTGCCAAATAGCATTTTCGGTGATACTGCTCACCAAGGTATTTAACCATGCAAAACCACCCAACATTAAAAACAACAGCGTAACAGCGAAACTCACCCACTCACTCACCATATTAAATCCATAATTGGCTTTGCGGTATAAATGCTGCTGGGCATATTTTTCGGCATCATATATCCCATCCAACTCCTTTGGCTGAGTAGCCGATGAGCGCGACTTATTTAAATAATCGAGCCATTGGTCAAACAAAAACTGACTGATAAGAATACCTAGTATGAGGTAATACATTTGTTCTGAATTCATAGTTCTTTTTTTTGTCAAATATAGGATTTTAGAGTTTTACGCCACTCTTAAAACCATGCTTTAAACAAAAAAGACCAAAAAACAGTTCATGACCATGACCGTTTAGCACACCTCAAAAGCAAGGCAAAAAGAGCAATCCTTAACAGTTTGCAACAATCTTTGTTACTTATTCTTCTAAAAAATGATTGTTAATTTAGAATCATAAAAGCCGAATTGCGTATCTTTTTGAATAATTGCATTTTGTATACTTTGGTGTAAACACTCTTACAAATACACAATTACAAGCAAATAACATAGAAACATACATTAATCCCAGTGTTATGTCCTAAAACGGCACTCACCTAATAATTACCAAAACAGAAAAGCCCTGTTAAATCTTACGACTTAAAAGGGCTTTTCTTGGATTTAGCTGTATTTATCTAAACGGTTGATACCGCAATCTTCAGTCAGGTTGGTTTTAATCTACAAATATAAACTTCCGATAGTAACGATTAAAACAACACCCACATACAAAGCAAGTAAAGTAATGGTTCGTTCTTGTTTTTTAATTATGCGTTGAAGTTCTTCCACGCTACGTGTATTCAATTCAATTGGTGTTTGCATAAGTTAGTATTTTTGAGATTTAAAACTTGTCAAATATAAACAATAAATGTTAACATATGCTAACG
>QKIO01000075.1 GCA_003251015.1 Bacteroidales bacterium | reverse complement strand
AAGAAATTAGGGGCATCCACCAAACTAATGATTTTATCGAGAGTGATTTTATCTTTTAGGGATGATGTTTGAAGTAACTCTACAATACTAATTGGGTCGGCCAAACCAGATGCTTCTAGGAAAATAATCTCTGGGTTATACTGGGCTAATAAATCTTGGATGGTTTGTTCAAAGTTGTTTAACTGACACACACAAAATACCGAACCATTGTTGATTTCAATTAAATAAAAACCAGGAGCATTGCGTTGTAATTCTTTGCCATCAACACCTGTGGAGGCAAATTCATTTTGAATAACAGCAATGCGCTTGTGAGGTGCAAGCTCTTTCAGAAGCTTACTTAACAAGGTGGTTTTACCACTGCCTAAAAAGCCAGTTATTAGGTTGAAAGAGACCATAGTTGTAATTTTTAATACCAGACAGGTTTAAAAAACCTGTCTGGTACAATGCATAACAATTACTTTTTAGCTAAATGCTCAGTAATTTTAGCTTTGATATCATTAATAGGAGGTATCTGAGAGATAAACTCAATTGAACCATCCATTACGATAGTAGGAATATTTTTAACGCCTAAAGTAGCCATCATCTGTACACCATGCATTTCTTTAATGCGGTGCTCTTTGTAAACCACCTTATCGCCAAATGATTCCACAGCGCGAGATACCGCATCCACCATGTATTGACAAGGTGCGCAGGAAGATGAATCAAGTGTGATGATGTCAATCACCACTTTTGTTTTATCCCAATGGTTATTTAGATCCAATAATTCAATGTTCATAGCCGTTGCTTCCGAGGCACGCAATTCACCTTGAAGAATTTCGTCGTGTACCAATTCAGCCACCGCAACCAAGTTTTTAACAGGCGTAGCCATGGCCAAATCGCAACCCGGTGCAAGGATAAATCCTCTTTTACCACCAATATCCATGCATGTAAGCGCATCTCTGCGAGCAGCTTCTTCATCACCCATCAACAACACAACGGTTAATTGCATATTTCCGCCAAAACTCACGTTGTTGGCCAAAGCAATGTCTCTCACAAAATCCAATGGAATATTCTCATCAATAGAGATATTATCAGGTTTTGTTTTACACATCACCTCGATATTTTGCTTAGCATTACCACAAACAAAAAACGAACTTAAAGCACCTGCTTCACGAATAAAATCATTGATTTCGGTGACATAAGGCGTTACAAACATCTCAAAACTACCTGGATCAATCTGACTTGTCATTGGATCTACAAGAGCCACCACATCAGCGCCCGACTCAATATAGTTACCTGCCATCATTTTAGCCACATCGGTACAAAAACGCATTAACTTATGCGTTTCATCAGGATCCATCATCATATTCATAAAGATGTCGGTTCCCAAAAGGTGAAGTGCCAAAGTAAATGGTCCAGTAATTAAACCGTATAAGGCTAAGTCTGGGTGTTGCTCGCGTAATTTACGAGTAGCATCCATCACCATTGAAATACGACCAGCGCAAGCACATGGTACTTTTAAGTCCTGAATGGTTTTACCCTCTTTCAAGGGGTGAGAAATCACAGCAGGCGGATTATCATCTGCCCAGCCTAATTTACATCCCAAAGCCTCAGCTTCGATTTGTAAATCAAAAGCAACAGGTATACCATCAGGGTTATATAACTCAATAGCTTTATTAACACCTTTAACAAGATTATCCGACGACTTTAGAAATTCAGTAGCCGTCATCCCGATCATCGCACCAGCGTGAGCCCCAACAAAAGGGACCCAAGGAATTCGTTCTACATCTTCAAGGCGCATGGCCTTTTTAATTAACTCTAAACCTTTCATTCGATAACTTTTACGATTTAAACTATGCAGACATCGCATTTAAAAACTCAACTACTCCTTGAGGATCAGGATTGTACTTATCCGCTCCAATCTTCACACAAAACTCCTCATTAACAGGGGCACCACCAATGCACACTTTAATATTAGCATTATGCGCTTTAATCGCTTTAGTAATTTGTTCCATATTACCCATGGTGGTTGTTAAAAGAGCAGAAAGACCTAATACAGCACCCGGATTCTGATCAGCAGCTTCAATAAACTTCTCTGCTTTCACATCCGTACCTAGGTCGATTACTTCATAACCATTTCCTTCTACCATCATGGCAACAAGGTTTTTACCAATATCATGAAGGTCACCTTCAACCGTTCCAATAATGAAAATACCCTTACGAGCAGTCGCACTTGCAGCAAACAATGGCTTCAAATACTTCATAGCAGCATCCATGGCCTTGGCCGACATTAATACCTGAGGTACAAAAACTTGGTTCTCACGAAATTTAATACCCACTTTTTCCATGCCAATGATTAACCCCTTCTGCAACACATCGTCAGCAGAAGCACCACCATCAAGCAATTGTTTTGTAATTTCATCAGCACCATCTTGATCTTTCATCTGTGGTGGATAAGGTGATACCTTATTGATTTTACCAAATTCAATACAATCTGATAATTTTTTATATAGCTCTTCCATTTTATATTGTTCTTTATTATTGGTTATAGTTCTTTATCTAAACGTTATAATATTGTCACTAACAGTCGTTAGTGCTAACACTATTTATTTAATAACCTGCTGCCGCTTTTTGAGCTTTGATAATATTAATAAAAGCTACAATATTCTCAATCGGCGTATCCCCTTCCGTGGCATGAGAAGGACAGAAAATATAACTTCCTTCCTTACCCAACTCTAACAAATGCCTTGTTTCTTTCTCCACATCTTCAACACTACCATAAGGCAATGTTTTTTGAGTCGAAAGACCACCATGGAAAGATGCTTTACCACGGTACGTATTCATGATATCATCCACATCCAATACTTCTGGTTGGAATGGGTTGATACAATTCACACCAGCTTCAATCAATTCAGGGATAATCTCAGCGATATCACCACACGAGTGAATTAACTGATACTTACCATATGATTTTGTGTTAGCATACATTCTTTTCAACTCAGGATAAAGAAATTCCATCCAAACTTCCTTACCCATCATTAGTTTCTTTTGAGCACCCCAGTCATCACCAAAATAAATACCATCTACCTCAGGATAACGCTCACATACGTTTTTAATAACTGCAATGTTAAAGTCGGCAATCTTACCTAAAAGCTCTTTAACAAAATCTGGGTACATCATAAAGTCCATAAAGGCATTTTCCATACCTCTAAGACACCAGTAACGCTCAAATAAACTGAAACCAATACTGTAAAGAATAAACTTATCTTTGTTGGCTGCTATTTTCTCTTCAATACCAGCATAAAGAATAGGATCATTTGGATCTGGAAATTCATAACCATCTAAAGAAGCCTCAGGAAGTACCAGACCTTCAACGTTACCTATGTCTTTCTCATGCGTCATATCCCAGATCGTACCAAAAATATCTTTCTTACGATTGTTGCCTATATCGATTTTAAAACCACTTGATTGACCCAATTTAATAAAATGATTTTCAACAAGCGCTTCAACGTCAACGTCATGGCCATAATGCGCCTTCATTTTCTCTAAGGCTTCAATGGTAAATTTGCAATCCCAGGGTACATAAGGCGGTTTTTTTCCATCCAGCACCATCTTTACTACTTCCTTTTTTGTCATGATTATAATATTTGAACCAAAAGTTATTACTATACTATTTGAGCTTATTAAATATTTTCAATGTGCGTACCTTGCTCGGTATGAACACCATACACCACACACTCAATACCTGTTAGGTCTTTATAGGTCTTTATCACGTCTTTTTTGAAATCTTCTAATTTATCTGCATAAACTAAAGACACCATACAACCCCCAAAACCAGCACCTGCCTGACGCGAAGCGACCACACCTGTTGCAGTTGACATGGCCTTATACATGTGAACCATGGCATCATTAGATATTTCAAATAAATCTTTTGCACCGTTAAAAGAACGAGCAAAAATATCTTTTAATTTATCTACGTCTCCATTTGTAAGTGCAGCCTCCAACTCATGTGTACGATCATTTTCTTGAATGATAAACTCTGCACGTTTTCTTGCTTTATCAGATAATTTATCTTTATGCATGTTAAAAAACTCAATACTAACATCACGTAACGCCTTAATGTTGCTATCCATTTTTGCAAATACAGCCACTGCCTCTTCACACTGAGCACGTCTTTCGTCATACTCCGAGCCATGTAGTGTTCTTGGTTTGTTGGTATTACAAATGGCTACCATAATATTTTTAGGCCAGCTCACTAAAGTATGCGTCAACTCTCTGCAATCAAGTTTAATAACCTTATGTTTCTCACCAAAAATAACAGAATATTGGTCAAGAATACCACAATTAACGCCTACATATACATTTTCAGCTTTTTGAGTTAATAAAGCACTATTCTTTTTATCTATCTCAAATCCAGACACTTTACCAAGAATTGCATTTACAGTAGCCTCCAACGCAGCAGAGCTAGATAAACCAGAACCAATTGGAATACTACTACAAAAAGAGCCATTAAAAGCTTTTAAAGCATAACCTTCGTCAAGAAGCACTTTTACAACAGCACTTACGTATTTACCCCAGTTATCACCTTCAATCTGAGCACCATCGGTAACATTAATCTTAACTAATGTATCAAGGTTACACGAATGAAGCGTTAAAATATCACCCTCACAAGGGGCAAAAGCACATTCAATTTTTAAATCTACAGGCATGGTTACCACGTAGCCATGATTATAGTCAGTATGACTACCCATCAAATCTACACGTCCTGGGGTTACTACGCTAAATAATGGATTGCCATTAAATAACTTCTTAAAGTTGTTAATTACGTTTGTCATTTTTTTAAGTTTTTTTTGTCTAAAAAAAGTTTGTCAACTATATGTAAGGAATAGATACAAACATAGATCTTAACTACAGGTTATCATTTGTCATAATTGATAACTATTTAGTGATGTTTGCATTTTTTGTAACATTGGGCAAATCACACACAAAAGCAATCATTCATCAATGCTTAACAACCTGTATTAGCAGTTCATTAGACGAGATGGTCATACTTTGAACAGCAACCTTAATATATCCTACCTCTTTGGATGCTCTGAGTATGCCAAGAGCTTTCCCTTGAAAAGTTGTTATTGAATGTCCTTTAGCTGGTTCCACATTGTATTCAGACCCATTATCAATAGCAATTAACTGGCCATCACCTTCAATCTTAAATTCTATGGGCACATCATTATTAGGAATAAGCACACCTTTTGCATCGCACAATTTCACTTCAACAAACACTAGATCTTCCCCATTTGAAGTGATTACTTTGGTATCACATTTTATTTTAATAGCAGCCAAAGAGGCTGCTGTATTTAGACTATAAGTAGCTTGAGCCTTCTTATTTGAATAACCAACAAGTTTAAGTTGGCCTGCTTTATAAGGCACCAACCACTTAATCACACGATCATCATTAGCCTCTAAACGCTGCTTACCAAGACTTTTAGAATTTAGAAACAATTCAGCCTCCTCACAATTGGTATAAGCCTGCACCACAACAAGTTCACGATCTGCGTAATTCCAAGAATTGTAAATATCATACCACGTCCATCGGCGTAACCAGTTATCGTTTAGTTCGAGACTAAACCCATTACGAGCATCGTATTTATACTCCGAATCCTTCAAGGGCGTGGTACCCATATAAACTTTGGGTTTGTCATTCCACAGACACTCGATAAAATGACCGCGCGGCGTTTTAAAACCTGCAAAATCAAAAAATGATAAATTAAGACCTTTGCGAGGATAAGGCCCAGCCTCACCCATATAAGCACATCCAGTCCATGTAAAAATACCAGCCACAAAATCACGCTCCTTTACGGCCTTCCATTCCTGCCACGTACCAAAATTCTCTGAACCAATCATTTTTAGCTCTGGATACTCCTGATGGGCACCATCATACTCACAAGCACGGTAATTAAAGCCTAACACATCTACCACTTGGCTTAATCCACTCACACAGGTAATAACTGGAAACACACTGCCTATGGTTGTTGGTCGAGTTGCATCTTCTTGTTTGACCCACTTATTGAGCAAGCGTGCTATTAAAACTAATGAATCAGTGTTGGGTCGCACTTGATCAAAAGCCGTTTTGTTGATCAACGAATCGTATTGCGGGTTATATTTATAATATTCAACGTTCCCATTTACCTTTCTATAGGCAGCTGAGTAGTATGCGAAAGTCCATTCTATTTCATTACCAATACTCCACATAATTATGGATGGATGATTTCTATCCCTGCGGATGCCATCTTTTAAATCTCTTTGGGCCCACTGATTAAAGAAACTCGAATAACCACGGGTGAAATCTTTGGGTGCATCATTAGCCCCCAACTCGGTTGTGTGTTTACCTTTAGCACTAGTCCATTCGTCGAAGAACTCAGCCATAACTAACAACCCTAACTCATCACATAAATCTAAAAACTGAGGATCAAAGGCATGATGAGCTGTACGAACTGCATTACAGCCCATGGCTTTTAAACTTTTCAAACGACGCTCGCAAGCCATCTTAGGCACCGCAGCTCCTAATGCGCCCATATCTTGATGAAGATTCACTCCTTTTATTTTAAGACTTTTGCCATTTAATAAAAAACCTTTATCAGCTGTAAACACAGCCGTTCTAATTCCAAATCGCTCCGAATAGCGATCTAAAACACGACCTTCTGATTTAACAGTCACCTCAGCTATATATAAATGAGGGTGAATTAGTCCCCATAACTGTGGCTTCTCAATTTCAAAATCCCAATCTACAGACAAAGAATCTGCAATATTCATCCGTTCAGACTTTTTAGCCACTACCTTACCTTCTGGAGAAAGGATGTTTACAATAAACTCAACTTCAGTATTTTGTGTCACTTCAGATACTAATAACGCTTGGAGTTTTACGGTTGCTAATGCTTTTGAAACAGTTGGTGTGGTAATAAAAACGGGGTATTGAGGTAAGTAAATATTATTTTTCTTCACCAACCTCACATTACGATAGATGCCAGAGCCTGTGTACCATCTAGAATCTACATAATTTGAATGATCTACTTTTACTGTTAACGTGTTAGTTCCTGCGTTTAAATAAGGAGTGAGATCATACGAAAAACTAACAAAACCATTGGGGCGCTGACCTAACAATTGATTATTAATCCAAACAGAGGAATTGGTGTAAACACCGTCAAATTCGATAAATACTTTTTTTTCTAAATCAGACTTACTAACTACAAACGATTTGCGATACCAGCCAATACCACTAAGCACAAAACCTGTACTACTTGCAGTTAGGCGATTGACGTTACTATTTTTCCCAACGACTCCTGTGGGCAAGTTATTATCATTCTCCGATTTTGAATCGTCCCCATCTGTTGT
>QKIO01000051.1 GCA_003251015.1 Bacteroidales bacterium | reverse complement strand
CTAACAGATCCTAATGCTTTTAATGTTGATTACGAAGGTTCAAATTTAGACCATTATACCTTATCACTCATCAAATCATTGGTTCATCAATCCAGGCATCCTCTAAGTCGTGCGTTGTATGCACATCTAAAAGGAGTTGACGAAATGGAAGTCTTTGATTTTGTTGAGCATCATGGTTTGGGTGTTAGTGGTAGGGTTATGAATCATCAGATAAAGATGGGGTCGTCCTCGTTTGTTGAGTTTGAGTATAATGCTTTACAAGAATCGGCGCGTGTGTTTGTAAGTATGGATGGGGTTTATTTAGGTTGTTTTATAGTAAAAAACTTTTATCGGCCCCACTGGCAGCATTTACTAGAAACAGTTCAGAAATCGGCAGGAATTCATGTGTTGTCAGGCGATAACGAGGCTGAGCGTGTGGTCTTAGGGCAGGTTATTAAAGATGCTAATCGTTTACATTTTAATCAATCACCTAAAGATAAACAAACCTATGTTGAGTTTTTAACTAATCAAGGAGGGCGGGTTATGATGGTGGGAGATGGGCTAAACGACTCAGGTGCTCTTAAAATGTCTTCCGTGGGAGTGGCAGTGGCAGATGATGTGTATCAATTCTCGCCATCGAGTGATGCCATTATCAGCGCTGATAAATTAGGGTTGTTACCTCAGTTTTTATCCTTTTCAAAATCTACCATGGTTATTGTTTATATGGCTATCGGCATTTCATTTTTATATAATACAGTTGGTTTGTTTTATGCTGTCACAGGTCAGTTAAGTCCTTTGTTTGCAGCTGTTTTGATGCCGTTGAGTAGTATTTCTGTTGTGGTTTTTACCAGTTTAGCTGTTATGTTCATGGCAAAAAAACATAAACTTGATCAATAATTGCCAAAACAATACTATATTTCAATTTGTATTTAGAGGGTAGAAGATTTTTGTTTAATGGGCTATAAAGACCTTTAAATCCGAAATTATTTTCTATTTTTGTTAAAAAATATGAAGAGTATTTAATAGTTATTATATTTATGGATGTCATTATACTACTTATCATTGCAAGTTTGTTAGTGGCACTGTTGTTTCTAGCTGCTTTTATGTGGGCAGTTCGCACGGGGCAGTACGACGATTCCTATACACCGTCGGTACGAATGTTATTTGATAATGAAGTAAGAGATAAAAAAAATAATAATAAATCCACAAATTTAAAAAATGAAGCAAGAGACGTTTTATTACGACAATAAAATTGTCAAGTACTTTATGTATGCCACCGTAATATGGGGATTGGTTGGTATGCTAGCTGGAGTATTAGCGGCACTGCAAATGGCAATACCAGTATTTAATTTTGACCTTAAGTACATTACTTACGGTCGACTTCGTCCTATCCACACCAACGCAGCCATCTTTGCCTTTGTAGGTAATGGTATTTTTATGGGGGTTTACTATTCCCTGCAGAGGTTACTCAAAGCACGCATGTTTAGTGATGTGTTAAGTAAGATACATTTCTGGGGCTGGCAGTTGATAATTATATTTGCTGCCATAACCTTAGCCATGGGTTTTACCACAGGTAAAGAATATGCAGAGTTAGAGTGGCCATTAGATATTATGATAGCGCTGATATGGGTTACTTTTGGTGTTAACATGTTTGGTACTATTGCCAAGCGACGCGTAAAACATCTCTATGTAGCTATCTGGTTTTATATTGCAACGTTTATAACCGTTACCATTCTTCACTTGGTTAATTCGTTTGAGTTGCCAGTGACTTTATTTAAAAGTTACTCATGGTACGCAGGTGTTCAAGATGCATTAGTACAATGGTGGTATGGTCATAATGCGGTAGCCTTTTTCTTAACTACACCCTATTTAGGTTTGATGTATTATTTCATCCCTAAAGCATCTAATCGTCCTGTTTATTCCTATAAACTATCGATCGTTCACTTTTGGTCTTTCCTATTTATTTATATCTGGGCAGGTCCTCACCATTTATTATATACTGCTTTACCTAACTGGGCGCAGTCATTGGGGACTATCTTTTCGTTGATGCTTATTGCACCTTCATGGGGTGGGATGATGAATGGTTTATTAACGCTCCGTGGCGCGTGGGATAAGGTACGTGATAGCGCCACCTTGAAATTTATGGTGGTAGCTGTAACAGCTTACGGTATGGCAACGTTTGAAGGCCCTATGTTGGCATTGAAAAACATTAATGCCATCAGCCATTTTACCGATTGGACAGTAGCCCACGTACATGTTGGAACATTAGGATGGAACGGGTTTTTAACCTTTGGCGTTTTGTATTGGTTAGTGCCGCAAATATTCAAGACTAAATTATACTCAGAACGTCTTGCTAATGCTCACTTCTGGATTGGCACCTTAGGGATATTATTTTACGTTATACCTATGTACTGGGCTGGTTTTGCACAAAGCTTAATGTGGAAAGAATTTACACAAGATGGCATGTTGGCTTATCCTAGCTTTTTAGATACAGTGAGTCAAATTAGACCCATGTATTACATGCGTGCATTTGGAGGTTTAATCTATTTGAGTGGCGCTGTATTAATGGCTTATAATCTATATAAGACTGCAGCCTTAGGTGGTGTTGTAGCCAACGAAGAGGCAACTGCTGTGGTTGAAGAGCTTGGAGAAAGTCGCCAAGATGGGGAACAACCTCACTCGTTCTTAGAACGTAAGCCTGTGCAGTTTATGATGCTTTCGCTGGTGGTTGTATTGGTAGGTACCTTCTTCGAATTAGTACCAACTTTCTTATTAAAATCAAATATACCAACCATTGCAAGTGTAAAACCTTATACACCTCTAGAATTATTAGGACGTGATATTTACGTTAGAGAAGGTTGTTATGCCTGCCATTCGCAGATGATTCGTCCCTTTAGAAGTGAGACTGAGCGGTATGGCGAATACTCTAAAGCAGGTGAGTTTGTATATGATCATCCATTTCAATGGGGTTCAAAGCGTACTGGTCCAGATTTAGCTCGCGAAGGAGTAATGACAGGAAAACTATATAAGCCTAACGCATGGCATTATAAGCATATGTTAGATCCTCAAGCATTAAATGAGAATTCCATCATGCCTAAATATCCATGGTTGATTCACGACGACTTAGACGTATCTAGTTTGGAGGCTAAGATTAGAGCTATGCAAACGTTAGGTGTGCCTTATCCAGAAGGGTATGATAAGTTAGCCCTTGCTGATTTAGAAGCTCAAGCTACTAAAATAGCAGATGGATTGAAGGATGCGGATATCGATACTACTCCAAAGAAAGAAATAATTGCTTTGATCGCTTATTTACAACGTTTGGGTACTGACATTACAAAAATAGACGTACCTGTAGTTCAAGACACGACTGTGGTTATCACCAAATAAATTTTAAGTTATGAAACTGGTATCACACTATTTGCAATCAATATCGGGGGTTGAAATATACCCCATTCTTTCGTTTTTTATTTTCTTCGTCTTTTTTATTGCAGTTACCTGGTTTGTAATCAAACTTGATAAAAAATACATCACAGAAGTATCAAATTATGCTTTAGATGGGAACGAAGAAGACGAAAAGAAAACTAGTTTGAAATAAATATGTAATTCAAACTAATCATAAAGAGCTAACTACATCCATTTTAATTGATGATTCAATGGAAGAAAAAGATATCCATAAAGATTTACCCGAAATAGATTTATTAACAAATGATAAGTTTGTGCCGCACCATGAGTTTGATGGTATTAGGGAATTAGCAAATAATCCACCGTGGTGGTTAACCTTCATTTTTATATTTACTATTATGTGGGGGTATGTTTATTTTGCTAAATATCATATTTATAAAGATGCACCTTTACAAGAGGAGGAGTATGCGCAAGAAATGGCGGCATTAGTTGCGGAGGAAGAAGTGACAACACTAGCAGATGCATCAGGACCTATCGTGGAGGTTGATATGACTATTCCATTGGTTGATGAGGCGGGGTTGGCTAAGGGAGCTAAGATTTTTTCAAGTAACTGTGTGGTTTGTCATTTAGCCCAAGGACAGGGGTCTATTGGCCCTAATTTAACCGATGACTATTGGTTACATGGTGGATCCTTTGGTGATATTCAAAAGACTATTACAAATGGTGTTGTTGAAAAAGGGATGATTTCTTGGAAGACTCAGTTGTCTGCCGTACAAATTCATCAGGTAGCCAGTTACGTAACAACTTTACATGGTACTAACCCCCCAAATCCTAAAGCTCCTCAAGGAGAGAAGTATGTTGCAAAATAAATTCAAACTTTAATACTTAAGTTATAAATAGAGCCAACTCTTCATTATTTAGAGTTGGTTTCTTTTTATAGCAAAATTCAATATGGTATTTAGTGTTTTATGATGAATAACCAAAAAGAATTAATTAATTTGTTAGAGCTTTAAAATTTAGCATTATGCAAGATGATATTAATGACACTTCAGGGTCATTTAGAGATAGGGTAGTTACCATGAATGCGGAAGGAAAACGCAATTGGATTTATGCAAATAAACCCAAAGGTACCTATTACAATGCCCGCACATGGGTAAGTACTGTATTACTAGCCTTTTTCTTTTTGGCTCCTCATATCAAAGTAGGGGATGAGGCTTTATTATTGTTTGACATTCTTCATCGCAAATTTGTGTTGTTTGGTGTGGTTTTTTGGCCACAAGACTTTCATTTGTTTGTGATAGGGATGATCACCATCATCGTTACTATTGTGCTTTTTACTGTAGTATATGGGCGTATTTGGTGCGGGTGGACTTGTCCGCAAACCATTTTTATGGAAATGGTGTTTCGCAAAATAGAATTTTTGGTTGAGGGTAATGGTGTAGTTCAAAAACAACGCAAACGTAATGGAGATAAAAATGAAATTCTCTGGAGAGCTAGTTTAAAACACACCTTATTTATACTCGTATCGCTTATTATTACCCACACCATGTTGTGTTACATTGTTGGGGCTGATGTGGTGAAAGGGTATTTATTAGGATCGCCTTCTGATAATGTGTCTGTTTTCCTGGCTATGATGATTCTTACGGGAGCCTTCTATTTTGTATTTGCCTATTTTAGAGAACAAGTCTGTTCATTGGTTTGTCCTTATGGCCGTTTTCAAGGAGCACTGCTAGATGCCAATACCTTAATGGTAACCTATGATTTTAAGAGAGGTGAACAGCGAGGTCCGATTAAAAAAGGAGAGGATCGTTTTGCTGCTGGCAAAGGGGATTGTATTAATTGTGGGAAATGCACCACTGTTTGTCCCACCGGTTTAGATATACGAAATGGCATTCAGTTAGAGTGTATCAACTGTACTTCGTGTATGGATGCATGTAATAGCGTGATGACCAAACTAGGTAAGCCTAAAGGTTTGGTACGAATTACATCACAGAATAATGTAACTGAAGGTACCACCTTTCAATGGTCTCCACGCATTGTGGCTTATACTGCTTTATTAGTGACGTTATTAGGTGTGTTAGTGGTATTGTTTTCATTACGATCCAATTTTGAAACCACCATACTAAGGGTGCAAGGCACCTTATATCAAGATTTAGGAAATGACACGATTAGTAATATCTATAATTATAAAATTGTAAATAAAACAAATACTGAAAAACAAGTGGCCATTCGTTTATTGTCACCTCAAGGGGCTGTGAAATTGGCTGGAAACGATTTGTTATTAAAAAAACAGAGTAAGTTAGAAGGTGCTTTTTTATTAGAGTTTGATAAAAAGACACTTACGGGTTCCAATACTATAATTATTCTAGGTATCTATCACAATAATGAATTGGTGGAGGAGATACAAACTACGTTTGTAGGTCCAGATAAACGCGACAAATAAATAGATTATGAAATTTAATTGGGGGCATGGGATTGTAGTTACTATGGGTATAGCAATGTCATTAATATTAGTTTTGGTGTATTTTTCTTATCAACAAACCATTGATTTAGTTACAGAAGATTACTATCCTAAACAATTAGTTTACGAAAATCAGATTGATAAACAGAAAGCGTATGAAAGTTTAGGTGAGAAGGTGGAAATAGAAATGGGTAAGATGATAACTTTTAAGTTTCCATCCATTGTAACATATCCAGATTCTATTACTGGTACTATCCATTTGTATCGACCATCTAACCGTCAGTTAGATTTGCAGTTACCTATATTATTAGATAGTGCTTTTAGTCAGCACTTACCGCTTTCGGCCTTGAAAAATGGTAAGTATGAGTTTATTATCGATTGGCAAGCTGATGGTAAAAGTTATTTGATGAAGGAGTTTGTTATCGTTTCAAAATAAGGAAATATGTTTGTTGTTGAGGGGTTTGTGATTGGAATACTAGGCAGTTTACATTGTGTGGGTATGTGTGGTCCTTTGGCGCTTGCTTTGCCTTTACCACATGGAAGTGCTTTGCAAAAGGTGTTAGGCGCTTTACTGTATAATTTGGGTCGTGCCTTAACCTATGGTTTGTTAGGATTAATATTTGGTTTGTTAGGTGCTGGTTTTAAGTTATCAGGACTTCAACAATGGGTTTCAATAGCATGTGGTGTATTGATGATAGGGTCTGTATTATTACCAAGCCTGTTTAAGATGCCTAAGTTTAGCAATTCGCCTAGTACCAAGATTTATGCATCCTTAAAAAGTAAAATAGGTGCATCTTTACAAAAACGCTCTGTCAGTAATTTATTTTTAATCGGTATTTTAAATGGCTTTTTGCCTTGTGGATTGGTCTACATTGCGCTTGCAGGTGCTGTTAATGCATCTAATTTAGGAGAGAGCGCTCTTTTTATGGTGTTGTTTGGATTAGGTACTTTACCACTTATGTTTATGGTTGCTTACTTTTCTAATGTAATCAAGAATAAGTTGTTGACTCGTCTGCGTTTGGTGGTTCCTATTTTTATTATTTTGCTAGGAATCGTGTTTATACTAAGAGGTTTAAATTTGGGTATTCCTTATGTGAGTCCAAAATTTGAGGCTGAAAAGGTTAGTTGTTGTCATCCATAGTGTGATTTAAGGCCATAAAGACTTCTGTTAAAGTAGGTGTTTTTGGAGTCATTGCTCTGATGTGTAGTTTGTTAGTGGTGAATGTGTTTGTTTTAGATGAATAATTTTAAACAGTACTTTATCATTCATCAAATTAATCTATATTTGCGCCTTAAATTTTAAAACTTTAAAACAATGAAAAACGGAAACCCTGGGGTTGTAGGATTAGCAGGCTTTGGTTTAACAACACTGTTGTTACAATTTCACAATTTGGGATGGTTAGGATTAGGTCCTATAGTTGCTATGGGCTTTATTTTTGGTGGATTGGCTCAGATGATAGCTGGTTTTCAAGAGCAGAAATTAGGAAACAATTTTGGCTATAGTGCCTTTGTATCTTATGGTGCTTTTTGGATTGGTTTAGGTATTATTTGGAT
>QKIO01000032.1 GCA_003251015.1 Bacteroidales bacterium | reverse complement strand
TCTGTTAATTCATCTTTATCAGCTTGTAAAATTTCGTCTTCTTTTTTACCTTCTTTAGCCTTCTCTAATTCAACTTTACGTTTATTTAAAGAATCTATCTTAGAGCGAATAGAAGCAACCTTCTCTCCAACAGCCATTTCTTCATCCACAACAATACGTTGTACTATAGGGTGGTTACCGTTTACCACAAGATTATAACTATCTGGAAGTTCACCATAAAAACTCATTCCGCCTCCGCCAAGTTGACTCATTTCTTTCATTCGACGCATGAATTCTTGCTGAGTAATCATAACAGGCACATCAGTTTCTGACAAACCTTCAAAGGTTACAATGAAATTTGTTTTGCCAACATTAGGAACTTGAGAACTAAAGATGGTTGTTAGATCTTGTTTTTGAACATCGCTAAGATTAATGCTTAATTCTTCAGCTTTTGGAATTAATTTATCAACTACATCAGCATCAACACGAACAAAACGCGTTTTCTCTAGTTTACTTTCCAGGCTATTAATAAAGTGTGAATCTAATTGACCATCCATCACTAGTACATCATACCCTTTAGTCTTAGCAGCTTCTATAAAGCTATGCTGAGCCAAAACATCTGTTGTGTACAAATACACCAATTGTTCGTCTTTGTCAGTCTGGTTACCAGCAACAATTTCCTTATATTCATCAAGAGTAAAACACTTACCATCGGTATTTTTAAGTAAGGTAAATTTTTTACCGCGATCGTAAAACTTCTCATCAGAAAGCATACCGTACTCGATAAAGATCTTTAAGTCATCCCATTTCTCTTCAAAAGAAGGACGTTCCTTTTTAAATATTTCTTCTAAACGATCGGCTACTTTTTTGGTAATATGACTTGATATTTTCTTTACGTTACCATCACTCTGCAAATAAGAACGAGATACATTTAAAGGAATATCTGGGGAATCAATCACACCATGTAACAAGGTTAAAAATTCTGGAACGATACCCTCTACAGAATCTGTTACATAAACCTGATTGCAATACAACTGAATTTTATTCTTCTGAACTTCTACGTTATTCTTTAGTTTTGGAAAGTAAAGAACGCCTGTTAAATTAAAAGGATAATCCACGTTAAGATGTATATGAAACAATGGATCTTCCGTCATTGGATAAAGGTTATGATAGAACGACTTATAATCATCATCATTCAAATCAGCTGGAATACGCGTCCACAAAGGCTTGGTTTCATTAACCACATTAACCTCATCAGTATCCACCGATTTTCCATCTTTCCACTCTGTTTTTTTTCCAAAAGCGATTTCAACTGGTAAAAAGCGACAATACTTTGTCAATAAACGTGTAATTTCTTTTTTGGAAGCAAACTGGGTATTTTCATCATCAATATAAAGAATGATATCAGTACCACGATCGTCTTTATTCACTTCTTCAAGTGTAAATTCGGGACTGCCATCGCAACTCCATTTTACAGCTTGTGAGCCTTCAACAAAGGATTTTGTAATAACTTCTACCTTTTTAGAAACCATAAACGAGGAATAGAAACCTAACCCAAAGTGGCCAATAATAGCGTTTGCATCCTTCTTATATTTATCTAAAAACTCATTGGCGCCAGAAAAAGCTACTTGATTAAGATATTTGTCAATTTCTGCAGCAGTCATTCCAATACCTCTATCTGAGATGGTGATGGTTTTGTTTTCTTCATCTAACTTAACTTGCACGGTAGTATCGCCCAACTCACCTTTAAACTCGCCTACAGAGGACAATGTTTTTAGTTTTTGAGTGGCATCAACTGCGTTAGACACAAGCTCACGAAGAAAAATTTCATGATCGCTATAAAGATATTTTTTAATAATAGGGAAAATGTTTTCTGTTGTTACCCCAATATTTCCTTTTTGCATAGAGCTATAATTATTTAAAGTTAAACAATATTTTATTACGTATCTTGCTAGTCAAACGGTGTGCCAAGGGATAAAACATGACAAGGCGACAGCCTGACACCCTCAAACCATGAACAAATGACACAACTAAACAAACAATCATTCGTCTGTGAAAATAAACTAAACCATTTCAAGCCAGAATCGTTTAGAAGGATTATAAACACGAGCTACAAAATCTATTGATTGTAACAACATTGATTTTAGTAACTTGCAAACAAATCAAACTTAAAAGAGAAAGACATGTCAATTATTCAATTTGGAGATTATGTAGAGGGTATCAATTACAAGGTAGTTGATGAACGAAAAATGAGAGCTAGTGCAGGCATTATGTTCATTTTAGGACTCATAGCGATAATCAATGCCGTATTCAAGCAACAATTTATTATTATTCCTTATGTAGCCGGCTTTATGATGGTGAGTTTTGGTGTTGGGATATTTATCAACCCAAAATATTCACCAGCTGGGATAATTGCAGGTTTAATCATTCGTAAACAAGCACCTCTTTACATAGGAGCTATTCAGAAAAAATTTGCTTGGAGCTTAGGCTTTATCATATCAACAATCACCTTTATACTATCTCTATATCTCCAAAACGACGTTACGTTATTTGAACCAGTATGTCTACTGTGTTTAATCTGTATGGTTCTAATGTATCTTGAAACAGCATTTGGCATTTGCGTAGGATGTAAATTGTATTTTTTATCTATCAGACTAAAATTACTAAAACAACCTACAGAAAAACCCAATTGTATGGGTGATAGTTGCGACGTGAAATAACACAAAAAAGTATATTGTAACCTATCGAAGTGGTATTCTAAAGGATACCACTTTTTTTTTAATTCCCAGAAACTTGAATAAGGCCTAGAAGTTCATGTATAGACAGTGCCTTCTGAGTTTTACCATTAGGCATTTGCAGTGTGTATTCGCGATGGCCATTTGAAGTGATTTCGACTTGAGGATAATTTCCAATGCTGGTGGTTGTTTTATATCCTACACGTTTTAACGCTCTACTCACCCATTGATATTCGGTACCACGGCCATTTAAATAGATAGGCTTGGTGTCTTCAACTACCACTTTAAAGGAACCTGAATCATTATCAAACAGCAAACCTTCCTTATTAAAAAAGCGACTAAAACCATTATCCAGCACTAAATCCTCTGGAGTGCCCACTTCAATATCTCGCCCTGCCGCAAGGAGCCATATTTTATCGGCCATCTGCAAGGCCAAATCTAAATCGTGGGTTGAAAGAAGAATGGCTTTATGACGTTGTTTAGCCATTATTTTGAGAAGATACATAATTTCTATGCGACTAGGTAAGTCAAGAAAGGCAGTGGGTTCATCCAAAATTATGAGGGGCGTATCTTGAACAAGCGCCTTGGCAATAACCGCTTTTTGACGTTCACCATCACTCAATAAAGAGACCATACGTTCAGCAAAACCATCTAACCCAACATCATGAATTGCTTGATTAACCACACCAACATCTTTGGATGATAAACGACCAAAGAAACCAGTATAAGGCACACGCCCTAGTGCTACTAAATCAAAAACCGTCATGTTTGATGGCGCAACCTGTTCGGTTAACACCACACTGGTGGTCTTAGCAATATCATGAAGTTTGAGCTTTGAAAGTGGTTTGTTATTAACAAACACTTCGCCTGACAAAGGAGGTATAAAACCACTGAGTGTTTTGATGAGTGTTGACTTACCAGCACCATTTGGACCTAACAAACAAACGAACTCTCCCTTTGAAAGATTTATATTAATATCAGAATGCAGACTATTTCTGGGTTGCCCCTTATCAACATAACCAACTTGCAGAGCTTTAGTCTCTAATAATACATCATCCATAACCATTAATTTGAGCCATTGATGTGGCGACGTTTTAAAATAACTGAAACAACAATTGGCGCACCTAAAATACCAGTGACCACATTGATGGGTAAAGCACTTTCAAAACCAGGCATCCTAGCAATGAAATTACAAAAGAGTGATAAAACAGCACCAGCAAGAATAACTGCAGGCACTAATATCTTATGGTCGGAGGTTCGGAATAATCCTTTGGTTAAATGAGGAACAGCCAGACCTAAAAAAGCGATAGGTCCACAAAACGCAGTAATGACCGCAGTTAATAATCCTGTGCAATATAGAATATACAAACGTGTGCGCTTGACATTAAGTCCAAGGTTATGTGCGTAATTCTCGCCTAACACCAATATATTTAAGGGTTTCACTAGTAACAGGCTAACTAACAAACCCAATATAATAATAGGTGAAAATACTTTTAACTGCTCCCACCCTACATTTGCAAAACTCCCCATACCCCATATCACAAAAGCTTGAACATCTTCCTTAGGACTATAATATTTCATAATGCCAATGACTGATGCGGCAGCATACCCCACCATGATACCAACAATAAGCAGAGTGGTATTATCGCGGAGTATCCTGGCAAAAAATACGATAAGCAACAACACCAGAAAAGCACCCATAAAAGCTGCCGACACCACCGTTAGTTGCCCTAAAACGCCTAAAGCACTTACTGACACACCAAACACACTACCCGCTAATAACAACACAAGAGCTACACCAAGACCAGAACCACTACTAATACCTAAAATATAAGGGTCTGCTAATGGATTTCTGAACAGTGTTTGCATCTGCAAACCACCTACAGCTAACCCCGCACCAGCTAACAAGGCAGTAATGGTTTGTGGTAATCTAGAATTTAGAATGATAGAGTTATACGCAATTTTAGAAGCCTCGTCGCCAAGCAACACATGACATATATCACTAAAAGAGATGTAAACAGACCCAAAACTGATATTAACAATGAACAATGCAATCAAGCCCACACCTAATAACAAAAAGCCTAACCATCGTTTTTTATTGATAATTGACATACTAATTGTTTAAGTGGTAAAAGTAAACTGGCTTATAATTTGGAAATAATTCGGGATGAAAGGCAAACACCAAATCTTTTAGGACGACTTGAGGTTTTAGCACTCCTTCTTCAAAATAGAGAGAATAGGCTGAATTGGTAACAATGATATTACGTTTCTTAAACGCTGTAAAATCAGCATATCTACTATCCATAGCTTGTATAGACTGATAGGTAATGCCTTTGGGTTCATTAATTATCATAACCCAATAATCTACATCAATAGCTTTAACAAGTATCGATTCAAAATCTAAACTCAAGGAGCCAGTACCTTCCGTTGCCTTATAAATATAATTGGAACCAGAATGATTAAAGAAATTAGCCATGTAACTTTCGCCAGCAGGTGTATGCCAAATACCTTGATATAAATGACCTGTAAATACAGTAGGTTGTACAGATGCCTTCTGAGCTTGGTCTTGCACACTCAAATACTCATTCTCTATTAACTTAAATGCGGCTAGACCTTCTTTCTCCTTATCAAATAAAGAAGACACAAAAACCAACCATTCAGCTCTACCAAGTGGTGTGTTTTCGAGATAATCAGAATTAGTCACCACAGGAATACCAGCACTACGAATGGAAGCAAAATGGTCTTCCTTAAAAGGTGAAGCCATTACAAAGTCAGGAACTAAATCAACAATAATTTCAGTATTAGGGGCAAAAGCCATCCCTATATTTTTCACCTCTCCCTTTGATATTCTGTCAGTCACATAATCATCAGAGATGTATTGAGGTTCAGCCACACCTACAATGGATTCCTTTTCGTGCAAGAGGTGAGCGTAGTTTATCATGGTGGATGACATGGCCACCCATCTTTGTACTGGTGTTTTAACAACAGTAAAGCCCTGCTTTGATAAATTAGCCTGCACCACACTATCGGCAGTCAAATACAAGTCAATGGCAGGTGTTTGGGTGTTCCATGGATCTAAGAGACTAATTTTTTTATAGTCTGGATAATAACTAATCTCAAATCCCTTTGCGTAACTTGGTGATAGAACACTATCTGGTTCAATTGAGTTGCCAACACTACTATTGGCAGAACCCTTCATTTGGCATGCGTTGAACGCAATACCCATCAATAATACAATAGAAAACACTTTTGTTATCATCTCTTTTTCTCCCGAAAGATTTGTAAAACATAATTGCATGGCAGGTTTTCCGGCTTGCTTTCATTTTTGTTACCTTCCCAGAATCAATTCCAGTGGCTTCTTTTTTAGTATTTACTAATACAAACAAAAATGTACCAATTACTTGGTAGGGCATACGGCTGCGGGTACAGCTCAGGTTTCATACCTGATTCCCTGTTGTTTCCATTACAACGACACAAAAATACGTTTTTTTGTGAGACGATTGAAGTTTAATAAAAAATAGAATAAAAGAGATTAGATATAAATTTAAAAAAATAAACGAAAACACCTTGTTCTACTCATCATCTAACTCTTCTGATGCTTCAAAAAACGCTTGTACTAATTCCAAGGCTTTATCTTTATCACTATCCAACACTTCTAAGCGAGCAGGCTCAAAACCCCCAGGAGCCACTTGAAAAGGAGCTATGGTACCCATTAATCCATTTCGCAGGGATGATTCAATACCATTATCAAACAATAACTCCTTAATCATTTGGGCATCACCAGGATTACCCTGGAATATCTCTATAATTTTTGATTCATTAGAATTCATAGAAGAAATTTTTATGTGACTATAAAACTATTGTTTAACTATTTTAGATACTAAAGTTTGCTGATTAGATTTTACAGTCACTACATAAACACCTTTGGGCAAGAACGAAACATCCACAACCTCATCGCTTAAAACAAGTTTTTTTTCTAAAACAACTTTGCCTGACAAATCTGAAAGATAAAGAGTTTGAGGCAATACGTCTGTAAATTGAAGATTGAGTCTATCACTAACAGGATTAGGAGCAATTGATACTCCATCAAGCAACAATTCATTCACAGACACCACACCGCCCATAGACAAATATACACTAACAGCACCTGCATCTAGTCCATTAACATCATTTAACGGAGCGCCAACAGCAACCGTCAATCCATCACTACTTATACTCACCGCATGGCCAAATTTATCACCCACCGCTTCACCCATCAATTTATCTTTTAGCATGACCCAAACATCGTTTACATTACGATAGACAGCTACATATCCAGCACCATTAGACGGAGCGCCCACTGCTAAATAATCCCCATTTTGATTTAGGCTTATTGAATATCCAAAATTATCGCCAGCAGCAAGTCCATTGATATTTGACCCTACTTGGATCCAAGAGCCATTTATATTCTTAAAGACACGTACTTGACCAGCATCATCTCCATTTTGGTCGTTAAATGGAGAACCAAGAGCAACTACACTCCCATCACTACTTAAACTCACAGAAAACCCGGCTTGGTCGCCAGCGGCTAAACCATCAATATCTAAACCTATTTGTGTCCATTGCTCTGCTGGAGGTGGCTCTTCGCCATCAGGCGTAGGACCTGGGTCAGGCACAGGAAGTTTTTCTTCTGGAAAATGAAAAATACGTACA
>QKIO01000083.1 GCA_003251015.1 Bacteroidales bacterium | reverse complement strand
CCTCGGTAATGCTTATGTTTTGCTGTGTTTTATAGAGTTGATACCATGTTTCTTGCACTTGGTAATATACTTGTAGTTTAGCATCTCTAAATACCTCAAACTTAGCTTTTGCCATGAGGCTCATCTCGTCTTTAGCATTTTTAAGCACTCCAAACCATGGAAACATCTGCATCAAACGGATATCTGCTATCTGTTGGCCTCCCACCAGTTCCATGGGACTTAGAAACACACCCAAACTTAATTCTGGGTTTGGTAAACTTCCTACCTGTGGTACTTTTTGCAACGATGCCTCGTATTCAGCATATCGTTGTAGCACCGTGGGGTTCATTTTCACAGCCATATCTAAATATACCATCAGCGAATCTTGTGCATACGATGTGGTGACTATGAGAGCTAGTATGGTGACTAATATTATCTTTTTCATTCTCTTAGTTTTTGAGGATGTTAACATCTTGTTCTTTTGCTTAATACAAACTCATTTTAAACTTTAAAGTCTATTATATCTGCTCTAGCCGCAGAGGCTTTTACTTTTTTTCTACAGGAAAAAAAAGTAAACAAAAAATCCCGCGACTAGCTACTTGTCTACCCATTTTTAGCCTTTTTGTTGTGACAGAAAGAACTCGCTTCGCTCAAACAACGTTCTGTCTAAATACAACAACTTCGGCTAATGGGTCCCAGGCTATGTAGCTAAAGTCGTATTTGTCGTTCATCGTTTTTTCACATCAGTTTGTTTTGTTCTTTTGCTTGGTTACGTACCACGCGTTCGCGCCAGATAGCTTGAAACAATGGAACTACAAACACGGTCATCACTTGAATCACCATCCCCCCAAACATAGGTATAGCCATTGGTATCATAATATCAGAGCCTTTACCGTTGGACGATAACACGGGTAAAAGTGCTATAATTGCCACTGCGGTGGTCATCATGGCTGGTCGCACACGTTTAAGTCCTGCTTCTACCACTGCTTCGCGCACTTCGTGGGTGGTGGAAGGGTTTTTTTGTTCAAATACTTGGTGAATGTACGAACCCATCAATACACCATCGTCAGTGGCAATGCCAAATAATGCGATGAAACCTACCCATACCGCCACACTTAAGTTAATGGGATGGATTTGAAATACGTCTCGTAGGTTCATGCCCGAAAATGAGACATCCATAAACCACGGTTGCCCATATAACCAAAGCATGATAAAACCTCCCGCAAAAGCTACAAACACACCCGAGAAGTGGATGAGTGAGGCGGTTATGGTTTTAAACTGAAAATACAACAACAATAAAATAACTAGTAAACACAATGGTATCACCAGTGATAAGCGTTTGGCGGCTCGTAGTTGATGTTCGTAATTGCCTGTAAAAACGTACGATACGCCGTTTGGTAGTGTTAAAGCACCTGTGCTTATCTTCTGTTTGAGTAACCGAGCAGCTTCATCCACCACATCCACTTCGGCCTTACCTTCGTTTTTGTCAAATATCACGTACCCATTGAGGAAGGTGTCTTCACTACGTATCATCTGAGCGCCACGCGTGTAACCAATGCTTGCTATCTCATTTAATGGCACTTGCACGCCTGTCATTGATGGAATGAGTATGTGTTGAAGCGCTTCTGGCGTATCGCGTAACTCGCGGGCATAACGCACTCTAATGGCATACCGCTCACGCCCTTCAATGGATGTGGTTAGTGTCATACCACCCACAGCCACTTGCAATACGTCTTGCACGTCGTTAATGCGCATACCATAACGAGCCATGGCTATGCGGTCTAATTTTATTTCGAGGTAGGGCGCGCCCACTGCTCGGTCGTAAAATACGGCTGATGCGTTTATGGATGGCACTTCTTTGAGGGCTTGCTCCAATTGTTTGCCTGCCTGTTCAATGGATTCTAAGTCGGGTCCAAATACCTTGAGCCCCATGGGAGCTCGCATGCCAGTAGATAACATCACCAAACGAGCTTCAATGGGTTGTAGTTTTGGAGCCGAGGTTAATCCAGGCATCTGGGTTGCTTTTTGTATCTCGTTCCAAATATCATCTGGTTTTTTGATTTCTGGTCGCCATTGGCGATAGTAATCCCCATCTTCATCAATAATTAAACTATCCATTGGGACAATTCTAAATGCGTCTTCTGTAGGGTTGTATGTAGAACCATCAATCAAAATAAACGCATTGTCATCATCCACCTTAAAGGCTAAACGATGTCCATCGGCATTTAAAATATATTCGGAACGGTAATTAATGGTATTCTCAAACATCTGCACAGGAGCAGGGTCGAGCGCCGAATTTACACGGCCCCATTTGCCCACAGCCATTTCCACTTCGGGTATGGATGATACTCGTTTGTCAAGTGTTTCAATGTAATCAAGGTTTTGCTGAATGCCTGTATGTGGCATGCTGGTAGGCATCAATAAAAACGAACCTTCGTTTAAGGAAGGCATAAACTCCTTGCCAATGCCAGGGAATAGCGCTTCAGACTGTTTCCAAAAACGCGTTTGTGTGAAGTGTGTCCAGCCTACTTTTTCGGCACCAAAGGCAATGAATCCAAAGGTGTTGCTAAAACCTATCCACGCCATCAAACCAAATAACAAAGTAAAGGTGGGCAATAACAGAAACTTAATTTTGTTATCTAACGCCCAGCGCATAATCTTTTCGTAATACCGCACCATCGAGAGCAGTGCCAATATGATAATGGCAATGATGGCAACAACAAATATAAAATTCACTATCACCGAGGTGTGTGCGCCCAAGGGCAACCACTCTTTGGTTAAATACCACGCCGCCACTAACACCGTAAGTATGATGTTGATGTAGTTGGTAAATTCTTTACGTTGGCTAGGCCATCGGTGTGCAAGCAGGTTATTTATGCCAACGGCTATTACTGCCAGCGCTAGCCACATGTGCCAAACAACAATGGCTGTGAAACCAGCTAAAATCAAACCACCGTTCCAGATGTTGCGTATCTTTTTTGTGTTTGTTTTGATGTTAAAAATGAGGTAGGTGATGGTTGGTAACACAATGATACCAAGCAATAAAGCCGATATCAAGGCAAATGTTTTGGTAAATGCCAAAGGATGAAATAGTTTACCTTCGGCGGCTTGCATGGCAAATACAGGTAAGAAACTAACCACTGTAGTGGCGATGGACGTCACCACAGCATCTCTCACTTCGGTGGTCGCCTGATATATGAGCGCTACCAGTTGTTTGCCCTTGATGCCTTTGTTCTCTGGCATTTCTAAATGCCGCAGTATATTTTCCACATCCACAATACCAATATCTACCATCACCCCAATGGCAATGGCAATACCCGAAAGGGCTACTATATTGGCATCGACGCCAAAAAGACGCATCATTATAAAGGTCATCAATACACCAATGGGCAATAGACCAGCCACTATAATGGAAGCTCTTAGGTTCATAACCAAGATGATAATCACAATAATACTGATTAATACCTCGTGCGAAAGGGCCGATTCTAAGGTGCCTATGGTTTCTTGTATTAAGCCCGTGCGGTCGTAAAATGGTACAATGGTGACTTTTGAGATGGTGCCATCTGGCAGTGTTTTTTGTGGGAGACCCGCATCTAACTCTTTGATTTTCTTTTTTAGATTGCCAATCACCTCCATGGGGTTAGAGCCATAACGAGCTACCACTACAGCCCCTACGGCTTCGGTGCCAGATTTATCTAAACCACCTCTGCGGGTAGCTGGACCATAACTTACTTTAGCAATATCTTGAATGCGCACGGGTACATTGTTGCGCACAGCAACCACGGTAACTTCTATGTCGTTTAGGTTTTTTACATATCCCAAACCTCTAATGAGGTATTCCACTTTGTTCAATTCAATGGTTTCGGCACCGATGTCAAGATTGCTTTTGCTTACGGCCGCCATCACATCCATCACCGTTACCCTAAAGGCTTTTAAAGCTTCTGGATTGAGGTCGATCTGATATTCTTTAACAAAACCACCCACCGAGGCCACTTCCGACACCCCTTCGGCGGTGGTCAACCCGTATTTCACGTAGTAGTCTTGTATGGTTCTTAATTCCTGTGGGTTCCATCCTCCATTGGGTTTACCCGTTTTGGGGTCTCTGCCTTCGAGGGTGTACCAATATATCTGGCCCAAGGCGGTGGCGTCGGGACCTAAAGTAGGCTGCACCTCAGGGGGTACCGTGCCTGGAGGTAACGAATTTAGTTTTTCGAGAATGCGCGAACGGCTCCAGTAAAATTCGACGTCATCTTTAAAGATGATGTAGATAAACGACATGCCAAACATGGAGGTGCTTCGAATGGTTTTAACGCCAGGTATGCCCAATAGAGCTGTGGTTAGTGGGTAACTTATCTGGTCTTGAATATCCTTGGGCGAACGCCCCATCCATTCGGTAGCCACAATTTGTTGGTTTTCGCCTATGTCGGGTATGGCATCTACCGCAATGGGGTCGCGAGGGAAGTAGTCGGGCTTCCAGTTAAAAGGCATGTAAACCATCCCTAATACCACAAAGAGGATTAGAAACAAATACGTCACAAGCCTATTTTCGAGGAAATAGTGAACGAGTTTATTAAACATGGTGTAGCAGTTAATGTAATACGTGAAGGATGTTTAAATCCTTATAGTAATACGTTAATTTACAAAAAGATAATAATGAGTCAAATGAATGACCTGCTTTTTTGAAAAAGATACTTCATATCCGCACTTTTATAATAAAGAGGGTTGGAGCAAGTACTTTTTTAGTTATGAATCCTAGTGGTTAAATAGTTGCATTTAGTACTTAGCGGTTTGCGTAGTTTCAGAAATTTCACAAAACCATTCATATCATTGCCTAATGATGCGTGTAACAATTCATTAGAACACAAAAAAGAAGACCAAGAAAAAGATTTGATGGGTATCAAATTCTAAAAACACATATTTTACTCAAACTAACCCTGCTAGTAGATAATGGGTTGGGAGGAGGGAGGAAATGACTGAGTGATGACAGTCCTTGTGGTGAGATGTATCTACAAACAAGCGGATTGTAAAACACAGGGACTGTTACCTTGATGGGATTGCTGATGCTTGTACTTGATTTTTCGTAAGTGGTATCAACCTCGTAACTCGAAATAATATCCTTGCAGCAGGACGACGTTACATTATGATGATTCGTACAAGCCTGTTTTTGTTCGGTCATACCGCACGTAGCTGTTTTACCTGAAAGAGACCATTTTGTGGCAGCCACCTTACCACCACAAATATGTGTAGCCATGCTTAGGTGCATCTTAGAAACAAGAAGCAGCAGTGCAATGATGATGACTATATATTTTTTCATTTGTTGTGTGTGGTCTGAAAATGGACGTTATCGTTGATTATAAATCAATCACAAACTCAAATGTACCTATTATATAGCCTAAGCATCAAATTTGAGATGTTATTTTTTTGTTAAAAGATAGTGTGTCTTAAGTGTCGTTTGTTTTTATGATTGGCAACGGTAGTGTTTTTTCCGAACTCGTTACTCGTTAACAAGAAAAAGGGGCACGGAAAACAATCCAAACCCCTTTAGGTGAAAGTGTGTGTTATGCCGTTGTTATTTAAGAATAGTGGTGTAAAACCAATGGGTTACTACTTTTATTTCGTTGGCAATATAGCCATAAATGGGGTTTGTGTGGGGTGGGTGCATCAGTACCAAAGGGGGGTGTGTATGTAAACTGTTGGCTTGTTTTATGCTATTATTGATGCTTAATAGATAGTTTTTACGAGCGCAGCCTATTTTTTGGGGATAGACTACGCTCATTGATATGCATTATAATTTATTTGCAACTCGAACCACAAGAGCCACACGAAGCACTTGAGCAACTGCTTTTTGTTTCGATATTTTCAAACGTGTAGGGGTTGAGGAGCTGAGTTAATAGGAGTTGTACATTTAACGATAGAAGCTGACCTTCGGCTTTATAAACATCAACTCCTTCTTCGCGAAATACCTTTAGAGCCATTGCTTTTATTTCTGGAGTAATAATAGTTGTGATACCTTCATTCTTTACCCATTCTACAACACCATTTTTTAATAATTCCTTGGGTATCACTGTTACACTTTGTGTTTGTGTGTCAAAAACGCCCATTAAACCAAATTCAATAAAGTTTTTGGCTAAATACATTTTTTTCTCGGTGGTCATTCCTGCTGCTGGATATCCTATTTTCATATCATTACGTTTTTAAATTACATTATTGTTGTTTTTAGCTATGTAGATACTACATTTTTGTAAAGTTAGATGTGCATTGGCTTTTGTGGTCTGATTGATTGCATTTTAGTAGGTGTGAAACATCTACTTCATTCATTAATTCTTTTGCTAATTTACTATCAAAGCCACAACCGTATTTGTTGCCTAAACGAAGTAATGGCCGTTTTATAAGTCCGGGATCCGCCATTAGAGCCACTAAAGAGCTATCCTCATCAAAACTATAGGGATCAACTTGTCCACTGCTAATGCGGGGTGAGCTGGCGTTAAAACGGTCAGCCACACGTGTACCCTCAACATATAAACGAAGTTCACTTTCACTCCAAATATATTGAAACAAGTCGTAACTAATGATTTTATAGCCTCTGGTAGCTAAAAGCAATTTTTGTTTTGTGTTGTTGATGCAACCTGGTTTTTCAAAAAAGTGTATTTCCTTAATCATACATTTTGGTTGTTAAAAGTGAAATCTATGCTTGTGCAAGTGTATAATTCAAGTGTTGTGCCAAGACTTCATACCAAACTAATAACACTCATTTATTATGCAGATGTCCTGAATTTATGATTCTTCAGTGCCATTTATAGCTTGAAGATGTTATATTTGTTTGTTATTACTCTAAAAGAAGAATCATGCAACTTACTTCGTTCCATACTCATCACATGATCAAAGGTCTCCTATTTACAGCTTTGTTTGTATTTGTATCATTAACCACTGGTGTGGCTCAAACCGAAATTGACGGCGGATACCAAAAATTGGAGCAGTTTAGTATCGATGCAAATGCTCTTAATGAACTTAAAATAACCAATAGTCATGGTCGCATCAGCGTTGAGGGATGGACTGAAAACACCATCAGTGTGGATGTGCAAATTAGTGTGTTAAGTACAGACCTCACAGCAGCTAGTGACGTGTTTGCTCAATTTGGAATTCAATCAGAACAGATTAAAAATCAACATGTTTTTATCACCACTTTTAGTCCCGATTTTTATTCTAATCTCCCTTTTTCTGTTGATTATATCATACGCGTACCCGAACATCTCAATCTTAATATCAATAATGCCTTTGGTGATGTAAGTATTAAAGATACCAAGGGATTGGTGGTTTTAGATATGGAGTATGGCGTTTTAAATATCAATAATCTAAAATCGTTAAGTAAGGTTCCTCATCAATTTTCCTTGAGATACACCCAAGGTCTTATAAACACTGGAAATTACATAAGCTGTAAGAGCTCTAATTGTAACCTCGTCACCTCTAATGTTAAGCAATGGGTTAATACCAGTGAGTATTCGTTACAGTCTCTTACTAATGTTCAAAATATTAAAATGACTGGGTTTACAGATCGAGTAACCATTACTCAGTGTGATAGTTTAACCCTTAGTGGGAAACAACTCATAACACATGTTGAGATGCTTAATAAACAAGGACATTTCGAACTTCAAGACGGTCAATTATCCATATCAACCACTGGTGAGTTAATCTCTTTAGAAGTGGCTAATGACGACGTGTTAACCTCGGTGATATTACCAATTAACCTGAGTTATTTGTTAAATGGTGAAGTGGAAGATGGTGATTTTAATCATAGCGCGAGTGATCAACTACGTATCTTTAAGGATTCAGAGCGTATTTCGTTTTCGGGCACCGTGGGGGATGTAAAGAACGTAACAGCTAAAATTGTGACTATTATAAAAAATTCAGATTTAACCTTTCAAAATAAATAATCATGTCTATATCAGATCGTTTGTTTAAGCTCCGCAGTCAAATGGCAATGCTTGGAGTCGATGCTTATATTATTACCAGTGCCGATGAGCATTTAAGTGAATATACTGCTGAATTCTGGCGTTTTAGAGAATGGATGACGGGCTTTACGGGCTCTGCTGGCACCTTGGTGGTGACCCATGAGAATGCTGGTTTGTGGACCGATTCGCGTTATTTTATTCAAGCAACTAAGCAGCTGGGTAAATCCGAAGTTAAACTCTATAAAATAGGTGTTGATAATACACCAGACTATACCGATTGGTTATTTTCTGAGCTTGAGCATGGTAATGTAGTGGGCATGAATGGTAAAACCATTTCTATTGAGGGGCTTCGTGCTTTAAAGAAAAAGTTAAGTGAAGGTAATATTCGTTTAGATGCTAAAATTCCGCTTGAAGAGGAGATTTGGGAAGGTCGTATTCCATTACCTGAAGACGAAATATATGAGTTAGATACACAATACGCTGGTTTGTCGCGTACCGAAAAAATAAAGCTAGTAAGAGCCGAAATGAAAAATATGGATGCCACTCATTACGTGGTTCCTATGCTTGATGAAATAGCTTGGTTACTCAATCTTAGAGGCGATGATGTGGAAAATAATCCTATTTTCCATGCCTATGTGGTGGTGTCTCATAATAATGTCAATCTGTTTATCGATCCTCATAAGATTACCTCTGCCGTTGGTAAAAAATTAGCAGAGGATGATATTAAAATATTCTTATACTCTGATTTTTATGAGTATATCAATGAGATGCCTAAGCTCTCTAATGTGTTGCTAGACCCACAGAGATGTAATGGTTTTATCTATGATCACCTGCCTTCACAATCAAAAAAAATAGAACGACTTAGCATTATTACCCGTCTGAAAAGTAAAAAAAATCCTGTTGAGATACAGAATTATAAACAAGCCATGGTGAAAGATGGGGTAGCCATGGTGAAATTCTTAATGTGGTTAAATGCTACTGTTTCTGGAGGAAAGGTTACCGAGTTGACTGCTGCTCATCAATTGCAGCAGTTTAGAAGTGAACAATCGGACTATAAAGGAAATTCCTTTACAACTATTTCGGCCTATGGAGCCAACGCTGCCATGCCTCATTATGCTGTTAATGAAAAAACAGCCTTAACTCTTAAGCCACAAGGTCTTTACTTAGTAGACTCTGGCGCTCAGTATTTTCAAGGTACCACAGATATTACCAGAACCATCGCGTTAGGGCCTATCACCGATCAGGAGAAGCATGATTATACCTTGGTGTTAAAAGGAAATATATCCCTTTCGATGGTATCGTTTCCTTATGGCACGCGAGGATCTCAAATTGATGTGTTAGCGCGTCAAGCCATGTGGAAACAAGGTCTTGATTATGGTCATGGAACGGGACATGGAGTGGGGTATTTTTTAAATGTGCATGAAGGTCCTCAGAGTATCAGTACCAAAGATGCCGGCGTAGCACTTGAAGTTGGAATGATAACATCCAACGAGCCAGGAATCTATAGAATTAATCAACATGGAGTTCGTTTAGAAAATTTAGTGTTGATAGTGGAAGATCAAAAAACAGAGTTTGGCTCTTTTCTTAAGTTTGAAACCATCACACTTTGTCCATTTGATAAAAGTGCCATAGATATTTCTTTACTTAATGATGATGAGAAAAAATGGCTTAATGCCTATCATAAAATGGTTTACGATTCGTTAGAAACTCAATTAAGTAAGGAGGAAAAAGATTGGCTGAAGGCACAAACTATAGCTTTGTAGTTTCACATTTTTGTTTGTTCTTTAAAACGAGCTGGAAACGCGGTATTTGATGAAAAAAAATGCTCAACAAATCCTTTGTTTGATTAATAACATTTAATTTTATGGCTTCAGATTAATGGTTTCGTACATTAATTTGAAGCTGTTTTTTTTCAAAATACAGAACTTTGATTGTAATAGTTTTGGTTTACATAAGCTCACGTTAAATTTTTGATCTAGTATATTTGTAAAAACATTTTTAGTATGACAACAAAAGTAATTTGGTCGATTTTTATTAGTTTATTCTTTACGGCATCCATTAATTGTGTACAGGCTCAATCGTATAAGATTGAGCTCACCATCAGCGAAGTAAAAGATACGTCTATCATTCTTGGATATTATTTTAATAAACAAATATTTGTTCAAGATACCGCCTATACAAATAGCAAAGGCATGTGCTCTTTTACAGGTAACAAGCCACTAGACCAAGGTTTGTATGTGGTGTATTTACCCGACAAAACTTATTTTGATTTACTGATAGGAAATGAACAAAATATGAAAATCACCGCCAAAAAAGGTGATTTAATCAATGCCACTAAGATTACTGGCAGCGCGCAAAGTATTGCTTTTTTAGACTATCAGCGTTTCCTAATTAGTAAACAAAAGGAAGCAGCCACTATTCAAGACTCATTAAAAACGAACGAAGGAAATAAGGTGAAAACCGATGCCTTAAAAGCTCAACTCAATACCTTGTCAACGCAGGTTTTAGATTATTGGAAAACAGTGGAAGCTAAATATCCAAATACCTTTCTTACTGCTTTCCTAAAAGGTTTGCAAGATATTGAAGTGCCTCAATTTGAAGCGCCAGCCAATAGCACCAACCCTGATTCGGTGGTTCAGTTTAAACGGTATATGTATTATAAAAATCATTACTTCGACAATGTTGACTTAACCGACGAGCGACTACTTAGAACGCCCTATTTAACCGATAAAATAGAACGATTCTTCACCCAAACATTGGTGCAAATACCTGATACGTTGATCCGAGAATCACATAAAATGATTGCCAAAACGGAGCCAAATCCCAAAACATACAAATACATGGTGCAATACCTCTTTAATCTATTTAATGAAAGTAAGATTATGGGTATGGATGGCGTAATGGCTGATATTGGCGAGACTTATTACCTGTCTGGAAAAGCTGACTGGGCTGACTCTACCTTTTTGTCTAAGTTAGAAGATCGTGTTCAAAAAATTAAACCTAATATGATAGGCAAAGTTGCTGCCGACTTTAAAATGCAAGCATATACAGGTGAATTCTATCGCCTTAGCGAAGTGAAAGCGCCTATTACCATCCTTATCTTTTGGGAATCTGATTGCGGCCACTGTAAAACAGAAGTGCCAAAACTAAAAGCCGAAGTATGGGATAAATATGCAGATAAAGGCATTAAGATTGTTGCGGTGCATACTCAAGATCATCACGATGTATGGGTAAAGTTTATTGAAGACCATCAATTAAATCAGTGGATTAATCTATCAGACCCCTATAATAGGTCTAACTATCGAAATAACTACGATATTTACAGTACGCCAGTTATTTATTTGTTAGATAAGGATAAGAAGATTTTGGCCAAACGAATTGGTACTGAACAAATCCCAGGTTTCCTTGATAACTATTTCAAAATAAAATAATAAATGATAAAATATACGGTTTGTTTTAGTGTTTTGATGTTTCTTTTAAGTGCTTGTTATAACGAAGAAAAAATTATTCCTGCACCTACCATTTATTTAGAGATGCCTATTGGTGGTTTTGATATGGATCGAGATAGTGCTTTTTCCATTGTGCCAAAAATCACCTATGACACTAATTCAAGTTATGCTTGGTTGTATGATAATGAGGTTTTTAGTGATAAAAAAGATCTCCATTTCATCAATCAAAAAATGGGAAGTTATCAGTATGTTTTTTCGGTTACAACACCATCGGGTACCGATTCTTACGATGTAACGTTGAATGCTATCGACTACCATTCCTTTGAAAACTTTAAAGAACTAAATACCTCGGGTTATAATAATACACCTAGCTCGGGGTATTTTCAGTTTAAAACAGCCCTCTTTCCCACATCCAATAAGGATAACGATGTTTATAATTGGAGTGGGTTTGCGATGAGTAAAAATACCAACAAAACAACGGCCGACAGCACCAATCAATTTAGTGTGTATGATGTGTCTGGCGCTCAGAAATCCAAGGTGTTTATGGTTTATAAACAAGTGGAAGGCGTTGATTCTAGAGTTTCTTTTTCTGATAATGGATTACACCGTATTAAATCCATCGATGTGCAAAACTCAACCATCGCTTATTTTGCCATGAAGAGTAGTAAGGGGCTTAATTATAGTGCTAAAACAGATTATTTCTTATTAACACTCATTGGGTATGGTGAGGGAGATGTTGAAGTGGGGCGCGTAGAAGTCTATTTGGCTAATTATCAATTTACAACCAACAGACAGAAGTTTATTCTTGAATCATGGAAAACAGTCGATCTAACGTCATTAGGTGAAATTAAAACACTCGGTTTTAAACTGAGCTCCTCTGTGGATGGCAATTCTGAGAAGTATATTCCACCATATTGCTGTATAGATAATTTAAAGGTAGCAAGTTAGTGTGTGTTTAGTAAAAATGCAGTACCATATCGACAGATCAATTATTTCACAGTTATTTTTTTAGATGTAGAAGTCCCATTACTCCAAAAAACGAAAAGATAGGTTGATGAGGCTAGTTGTGGTAAAACTATAGTACCTTCTTTTAATCCTGCTGTGCAATTTTGCTCATATACTAGTTGTCCATTGAGCGAATACACCTGTAAATAATCAAGCCCTGTTGAGTCTGTTTTATAAGTAAATGAATGATTGATCACAGGTTGATAGATAATTATATTCTTATTATTGGCACTAGGTGGCTTTGGGACAGTTACACTTCCAATTGATTTGCCATTTAGTTCCATCACATTTGTGGCTAATGGATCTAACCAGTACTTAAGCTGTGCATTGATGGCTGTTCTTGTGTCCCAGCTTTTATTGAGTCTTTGAAAATAATCGTTTATAGAGTTTTCACACGAAGCATCTCCGCCAGATAATGATCCAATAACTTGTGCTTTAGAGTTAAATAACCCACAACCAGAGGAGCCTCTTTCGGTGGTGCCTGTTTCCCATTTTGAGATAAGCCAGTGACTATTATCCTCAAAAGGTAATCCCGATGGTGTATTTAAATAAAAAGTAGCAGACTTAGGTGAATCGTTATCGATGGCTAGTTTTTTCACGTCCCCTTGTGGATGATGTAGGGCATAAACAGGTCCTGTGATGCTGGCGTTACGGTTCCATCCAGCCAAATAGGCATTGTAGGTGATGGGTGGAGTTTCTGTCATTTCTAGTAAGGCAAAATCTAAAGTTTCATCAATGGCTTTTAGTTGAGCACCCGACAATGTTTGACTTGAATTACCTCCAGAAGTCGATTGACATGTAGTTGTTTGATAATTAAAGTAGAAGATAACCGTTTGGTCGTTTGCACTCTGTTTGGTGATACAATGAGCCGCTGTAAGAAAATAGGGTTTACCATCGTTGGCTGTGTTATTCATCATCGTACCTGAGCATAATTCGGTGCCATCTACAATAATTTTACACACGCTATTATTTGCCTCTACGCTGTTTATGGTTCCACAGACTGCATTCACATTACAAGCTTGTGATTTATTGGCACTTCCTGCTTTGAGTGTTGATGTGGTGTTGAGAATATCTAAAAAATCATGGTTTACCGCACTTATTTCTAGTTCTATTGTATTTATTAGGTCTGGGGTACACTGTATTTCAATAATGATTTCGTCACCTTGCACAGGTGCTATAGCAAAGGTTTTAGATGGTCGGTTGTTGGCACTTGTAAAGGCTCCTAATACTGAGGAGTAATTACGATTATAAACAAATAGTTGTGCACCTGCGGGAAGGTAGAATTTATCAAATATTAGATTCAGACTTTTTGCACCTTCCGATTTTATGGCTAATTGCCAAATTGCCATACCTTGGTTCGAATAACTCCACATGCCACTGTTTGAGGTGTTTAAGCTCACAAATATGGGATGTGCGAAATGTAATGAACCTGTTTTAAATGGCTTGTTTGTTGATGATTTTAATGTGCCTAGGTTTAGGGCGGGGAGGGTGATGGTTTCCAGTGTGCTGTTGCTCTGTGGAATAGGACTGCCGCCATAAGATATCTGAGCATTCAACGTTGATGGATAAGTGATTATCCACATTAGTAAGATATATATGGAAGTCTTCAGACTTAAAAAGGACAATTTACTAATTCTTGCTACCATGATACCGATGTTTAATGCGCTTAAAATTACATTAATTATACCACAATTTAGGTAAAAAAAAATGCCATAGACTAGCTAATGGCATTTTTTATATTGCGATAGGATGTATTTAATAAACCTTACAAACGACTTCTCCTGTTAATACACTAATGGCGTTATCCGCTAAAGCTTTCATTTCATCTTCACCAGGATAAACTTTGATAGGAGCAATCCAACTTACCATATCTTTGATGTAATTCACAATTGATTTACCGTGTGCTATACCTCCTGTAATCACAATGCCATCTACATCGCCTTTGAGCACTGCAGCGCAACCACCAATAGTTTTGGCAATTTGATAACACATGGCATCTAGTACCATACGACTTTTCTCATCTCCTTGTTCAGCATTTTTCACAACGATATGTGCTTCATTGGTACCAAGGTGAGCCATCAGTCCGCCTTTACCATTGACAATCTTACGCATTTCTTCATGGGTGTATTTTCCACTGAAACAAGCGTCTATTAAAGCGCCAGTAGGTAAGGTGCCTGCACGTTCAGGTGAAAATGGTCCATAACCATCTAAGGCATTGTTAACATCAATGATTCTTCCTTTTAAATGAGCCCCAACAGAGATACCACCACCTAAGTGAGCAACAATAACATTGATGTCTTCATACGCTTTATCGATGCTGGCTGCAAAGTTTTTAGCCACAGCCTTTTGATTCAAAGCATGAAATACCGAGCGTCGTGGCATATCAGGATGGCCCGTGATGCGTGCCACAGGAGCCAACTCATCTACAACAACTGGGTCGGCAATAAATGCACGACATTTAGGAATGTTGCGAGCAATATCATCGGCAATTAAACCGCCTAAATTACTGGCATGTTCACCCTGAACACCCTTGATAAGGTCTGCTTTTAAGGTGTCGTTAACTTCGTATACGCCTGATTCAATAGGTCTTACTAAGCCTCCGCGTCCAACAACAGCATCAAAATCATCTACTTTTATTTCAGCTTGGATGAGTTCGTTTAGAATCACTTCTTTTCTAAACTCAAATTGAGATGCAATATTTTTATAAATAGCCAACTGCTCGCCCGAGTGACGTAAATTCTTTAAGAAAATAGACTCAGTGCCTTGATAAACAGCTATCTTGGTTGATGTAGAACCAGGATTAATAACTAAAATTTTAAAACCACTCATTTTTTACGCGTTCAATTGGGTTATAAATGTTTAGCCTAATACGGCTAATAGTATACTATAAAACTTAGATTCCTTCGAATCGCTACGCGAGGTAAGCACAATAGGTGCTGATGCTCCAAGAATAACAGAGGCCACCTTTGCTTTTGCAAAAAACACCAAACTCTTGTATAATACATTACCTACTTCTATATCTGGCATTAATAGTAAGTCGGTGTCGCCAGCTACCTCACTTTTGATGCCTTTATGGCGAGCACTCTCAGTACTTACTGCATTATCAAAAGCTAAAGGGCCATCAATAATACAGTTTTTTATCTGGTCGCGTTGATTCATCTTTGATAACAAGGCTGCGTCTAAGGTAGCTTGCATGCTTTCGTTAACCATTTCTACCGCACCCAGCACTGCCACTTTGGGTTGTTCAATGCCTAATTTATTTAGATAACTCACCGAATTGTTTAGAATCGCTATTTTATCTTTTAGGTTAGGCGCTATGTTAAGCGCTACGTCGGTCACTGCTATCAATTTATGATAGGTAGTGACTTCAAAAAGAGCAAAATGAGATAACAAACGCCCTGTTCTTAAGCCCCATTCTTTGTTTAAAACGGCCTTTAATAACACAGGAGTCGAAACTTTGCCTTTCATCAACACATCAGCCTTCTTGTCGTTAATAAGGCGCACGGCTAATTCTACCGCTTTTTCAGAATTGGGTTCGTCAATAAATGTAGCTCCCTCAAAATAATATCTATTTTCACGGATTATCTTTTCTGTTTCAACTTTAGAGCCGATTAATATCGGCTCTATAATTCCAGCTTTATAAACCTCACATACAGCCTCCAACGCATTTTCATCATGAGAAACAGCTAAAACCAGTCTTTTTTTAACATGGTTTCTTTCTGCCAAAGCTTGCAAGTCTGCCAAGGTCTTAAACATAGTTGTTTTATTTAGTTGATTAACGATTTGCTAATTCCTCCACAATACTTTGAGTATCCTGAGCAATAACTAACTCTTCGTTTGTTGGAACAACCATTACCTTTACTCGTGCCGATTTTTTACTAATAATAGCTTCTTCCCCATTTAAGCCATCGTTTGCCGATTCATCCATTTCAATGCCTATGAAATCTAAATCTTTACAAACCTCTGACCGTGTAGCATAGCCGTTTTCACCAATACCACCAGTGAAAATTAGGATGTCCACACCACCCATGGCAGCTGCATATGAGCCAATAAATTTTTTGATGCGGTAATTATATATTTTTAATCCAGAAATGGCTTGAGCATTACCCTCTTTTGCAGCGGCAATAATTTCACGCATATCCGAAGAAATACCTGTAAGACCCAATAGACCACTGTGTTTGTTGAATAATACACTGGCCGATCGAGTACCTATCATCTCTTTTTCCATGATATAGGTAGCTGCGCCTAAATCCATATCGCCAGCTCTAGTACCCATTACTAAACCTTCTAACGGAGTAAATCCCATGGATGTATCTATCGACTCTCCATTTTTAATCGCACATACAGAGGCTCCGTTACCCAAATGGCATGAAATGATTTTCTGAGTAGTATAATCAACGCCTAATATTTCACAAGCTCTTTTTGATACAAAACGATGGCTTGTTCCATGAAATCCATATCGACGCACACCATGCTTTTTGTATAATGACAAAGGAATGGCATACATGTAAGCTTCCTTAGGCATGGTTTGATGAAAGGCCGTATCAAACACTGCAACCTGAGGTACGCTTGGTAGTATTTGATTAATGGCTTCTATCCCTTTTAAATTTGGTGGATTATGAAGAGGCGCAATATCAATACACTCTTCAATCTTACGAATCACATCATTAGTAATTAATACGCTGGTGTTAAACTCTTCTCCGCCATGAACCACACGGTGCCCAACAGCATCAATCTCCTCAAGTGATTTCACACAACCATGACGCTCACTTACGATCACACCTAAGATGTAATCGATACCTATTTTATGGTCTAGGATTTCTCCTTCAAGTAATACTTTTTCATTGCCTGTGGTTTGGTGTTTTAAAAACGAACCTTTTAAGCCAATTTTCTCTACAACTCCTGCAGCCAATACCGACCAATCACTCTCTTTCATTGAGAAGAGTTGGTATTTTATGGAAGAACTACCACAGTTTAATACTAATATTTTCATTTTATTTTGTTTTTTGAATGACTATTTTTTCTATTAAAAATGGTAATAGAACTACTACTTTGCGCTTTCCTCTAGCAGTATTTTTCCGTCTTGGTCATAACGGTAGAAGCCATGTCCAACGTGTTTGCCATATCTTTTAGCTCTTACTAAACGACGAATCAAAGGAGAAGGCGCAAATTTTTGAGTGCCAAATTCTTCGTGTAGATTAGTCATCCATTTTACAACTTTCTCTAATCCAATAATATCAGCAGATTTGAAAGGGCCGTGACGCATTCCTAGACCTATTTCCATGGTTTTATCAATGTTTTCCATGGTGGCTACTCCTTCCATAAGCGTGGCACACGCCTCGTTAAGTAGAGTAACATATAATCGAACACTCACTATACCTGCCGACTCTTCAACGGGTATCACATCCCTATTTATTAATTTCACAAAGGTACAAACACGCTCATAAACTTCACTTGAGGTATATAAACCTTTTACCACTTCAATAATTCGGGCTTCAGGAGAGGTTACAAAGAAATGAAGACTTACACAACGCTCACGAAATTCTAGCTCAGAAGCAAGTTCGGTAATAACAATGGTAGTGGCATTGGTAGCGATAATGGCATCGCGGCTAACCACTTCTTCAACCTTACGAAATACTTCCTTACGAGCATCAATGCTTCGTTCGCCAGTTTTTTCATCAGAACGAATAGCCTCAATCACAAAATCACAGTCCGCTATCTGACGATAATCGGTTGTACCTTTGATGCGGCTCATAATGGCGCGTTTCTCTCCTGGTGTAAGTCCCCAACTTTCGATGCGCAAATCCAGTTCTTTACTAATTTTATCGATGGCAGATTCAATGCGTTCTTCGTTTAACTCAATGAAAATCACTTCCATGCCATGCCAGCTGGTGATGCGAGCGATGTTTTGCCCTTCTTTTCCACAACCAATAATACCCACTTTTGAAAAGAGTGTTTTTGCTCTCTTAGTTTGGCTTAGTGCGTAAGCTTCAATGGGTTCTACAAGTATCTTTGCCATATATTATATTTTATTTTTTTGTTTTAAAAGTTGCTAAGTCTAAATAATATAAATCAAAAGTAATAGAATCATTACTAATGCAGTATATCTTAATTTAGATATAAAAAAAGCCGATTGAACGGCTCTTTCATTTTTAGTTTCCTCCAGCTTGAATTGCCGTAATGGCAACTAAGTTTACAATATCACTTACCGAACAACCTCGTGATAAATCGTTGATTGGAGCCGCCATGCCTTGCAGTATTGGGCCTATCGCCTCTGCATCAGCCATGCGTTGTACCAGTTTATAAGCTATGTTACCCGTTTCTAGGGTTGGAAATACCAATACATTGGCCTGACCAGCTATTTCGCTGCCTGGCGCTTTTTTAAGTCCTATCTCTGGGATGATGGCTGCATCAGATTGCAGTTCGCCTTCTATTTTTAAGTCGGGAGCCATCGCTTGGGCTAAGGCTGTTGCTTTGACTACTTTATCAACCATTTCGTGTTTTGCACTGCCTTTAGTTGAAAAACTCAACATTGCAATTCGTGGTTCAAAGCCAGCAATGGCTTGAGTTGTACGACCTGTAGCTACCGCTATCTCAGCCAATTCCTCAGCCGTTGGATTGGGATGTACAGCACAGTCGGCAAAAACCATCATGCCGTTATGTCCAAAAGCTTTATTTTTAAGAATCATAATAAATGCACCCGATACCACACTGATGCCTGGAGCCGTTTTTACAAACTGAAAAGCAGGACGTAATACATCACCAGTGGAATTATCAGCACCAGCAACTTCGCCGTCTGCATCACCAGCTTTAATCATCATAACAGCTAAACACAATGGATTTTTGATTTGTACTAAAGCATCTTCTTTTGTTAGGCCTTTATTTTTACGTATCTGCACCATCAAATCGGTATAAGCATCTAACTTATCGTGATTCTCTGGGTCTACAACTATCGCTTTGTTAATGTTTTTTAGGCCTAATAGAGCCGCTTTTTCATGTAATAAAGTCGGATTGCCAATGAGTGTAAGTTCTGCTAGTCCTTCACTCAAAATAATGTCAGCAGCACGTAAGGTGCGTTCTTCTAACCCTTCTGGCAATACAATTCTTTTTTTATTACTGCGCGCTTTCTGCTTTACTTGTTCAATAAATTCCATATCAGTTCTATCCATTTATGATTCAGGGTACAAATTTACCTTGAAATTTACACTTTATAAATGCTATTAGGCATTAAAAAAAATGTTTAATAGCAGTAAAGCGTTAGTGTAATGGCTTAATTGTATTAAACATCGCAAAATTACCAATTAATTTGGTAAAATAATTATAATTTCGCGCTCAAATCAAATCATTTTAAAGCAAAATACGTGAATTTTCGGTATCCATTGTTTTATGAGATGAATCCATTTTTTGTGGCACTATTTGTGTTAAGAATAGTGAATTGATTTGTAGTTAGTTTTGAATGATTTAATTCAATGCATAAGAATGAAATTACTAGAGAAAGAACAAGTGTTGTGGCAATCGAAAAATAACCGTTTGGTATTAACCACGCATCGATTGCGGGAAGAGTTTATAAATGTGTTTGGTAGTTCGTTGAAAAGTATTTTGCTTGAAGAATTAACGTGTTGTGAGTTGCGTACTACTCGTGAATATAGTTATTTACGTAAGGCTGCTCTATATTTCTTTGGTATCAACGGTGTGATGTACTTCATTAAGAATGTATTGTTTGAAACGGAATTGATTAAAATATTTTTTGGGGAAGTATCAGTAGGTTCGAATATCTCTTTACTTGTGTTTTTTATCTCTGTTTTGGCAGCTATCATATACTCGGTGTTGTTTGTAACGTCTGTACGTAAAACGTATTACTTCTACACCTCTGGTATGTCTATTCAGTGTCCTGTTAAAAACATCGACCACGATGAGCGTGAGCATTTTATTACCCAAATAGAAGAAGCTAAAAGCCAACGAATGGAATATTTATTTGGTCTAGGCAAGCCTAAACTATAGAGGCTTTATTTTATACGAATACGTTTCACTATATAAATATTGTTGGTGAAACGTGTTTTGTTTTCTGTAGCTCAATTCTGAAGTTTCGTAAACTATATTCTTAATCAGTTGTTATAATTGCTTCTATAGACTATTTTTAGTGCTCGTTTGAGCAAGGTTAAATCATGTAAATAGGCCTTGTATATTTCATGCTAAGTCTATAAGAGATTTACCATTAACTAAAAATAAGTCATGGCAAAGGTTAAAAAATTTGGTATGTTTGGAGGTGTTTTCACCCCTTCAATTCTTACTATTCTAGGTGTAATTATGTATTTACGCTTTCCCTCTATCATTGGGCAAGCGGGTTTAATAAATACCATTGGTATTATTTTAATTGCACACATTATATCTATTACCACCAGTTTAAGTGTAGCCTCCTTATCCACCGACAAGCCTGTTCAAAATGGTGGAACCTACTTTATGATTTCTCGAAGCCTAGGTTTACCCATTGGAGGAACCTTGGGTTTTGCTTTGTTTGTGGGTTTTGCTTTTAGTGTAAGTCTTTACCTTATTGGTTTTGCTGAGTCCTTCATTCAATATTTTGGGTATGACCATACCATCAATAATATTAGGTTAATAGGTTCTATTGTACTTTTTGCAGTCACAACCATTACCTTTATAAGTACCTCACTGGCTATCAAATCACAATACTTTATAATGGGGGCTATTGCGTTATCATTGTTATCTATATTCTTAGGTCACCATGAATTTACACCTCATGCAATTAATTGGCAGCCCATGGCTGATGCCGCCCCTTTTATGCTGTTGTTTGGTATTTTCTTTCCTGCAGTAACGGGTTTTGAGGCGGGGGTTTCCATGTCGGGTGATTTAAAAGATCCCAAAAAAGCTCTGCCCTTGGGGGCTATCTTAGCCGTGGGTGTTGGTTTAATCGTGTATATTACTTTGGCACTCTTTTATGCCTTTACGGTTGATGCCAATGCATTGGTAAATGATCCACAAATACTTTTTAAAATATCACTCGTTCCTACCTTAGTTATTATAGGTATTTGGGGAGCTACCTTATCCTCGGCCTTGGGAAGTATTTTGGGAGCACCACGTATTTTGCAGGCTATTGCCATGGATAAAATGGCACCTAAGGCTTTTGCCAAAGGAACTGGCGCTACCAACGAACCGCGAAACGCCTTATTATTAGCCTTTGCCATTGCACAAATAGGTATCTTAATAGGAGAGTTAGATGTGATAGCGCGTATTGTATCTATGTTTTTTATCACCACATATGCTTTCTTAAATCTTGCCTCAGCTATTGAGAGTTGGTCGAGTTCAGATTTTAGGCCTGCTTTTCGTATTCCACGTTTTGTAAGTATCCTCGGTGCTTTATCAGCTTTTATTGTGATGATATTGCTTGATTTCTTAGCCTTAGCAGGCGCTACCATTGTATTAGGCCTGTTGTTTTTCTACATCCGTCGTAAAGAATTAGTGTTAGAAGGTGGTGATGCTTGGAGTAGCTTCTGGACTAACTTGGCCAAAAAGGCCTTGTTAAAGCTTAGTTCCCAACATACAGATAAACGCAACTGGCGTCCCAACATTATTGTTTTTAGTGGGGGAGGAACCGTTAGACCTCAATTAATTGAAATGGGACTTAGCATAAGTGGTAAGTTGGGTACCTTAACTGATTTTAATTTAGTTGTTGACAATCAAGGTAACTCATCAACTAAAATGCCTACTTATACAACTTCAAAAACAAACCATTTTACGCGTGCATTCCCTTGCTCAAGTGTTGAAGAAGGGATGAAGCAAGTAACCAATGTGTATGGGTTTAGTGGTTTTGAACCCAATACAGTGCTTGTTGGATGGAGTAAAGAGATTAAGAGTGGAGAGCTTATTCGTAAAATATTGGTGGATTTTGAGAAGAAACAACTCAATGTAGCCTTTTTAGATTATCACAAAACAAAAGGATTTGGTAAGAAAGCAACCATTGATATTTGGTGGAATGGCAAAGGTCGCCATCTGAACTTTTCGTTAAGTGTATTACGATTTATACAATCCGATGCTGCATGGCGTGATGTTAAAGTACGTATTCTGGTTATTAACAACGATTCATCTCTAGTTGATAAGTTACATACCAATATCCAAGCGTTATTAACGGATAAACGGATGAAGGCCGAAATAAAGATTGTTAGTGATAATTTTGGCTCAAATACCATTGGTACTATTATTAACAGGGAGTCTGAGAACTCCGATTTATTAATGATTGGCTTATCTAAGAAATACAGCTCTCAGCCTAGTAAACAGGCTGATTTTGTGGGTAATTCATACGATTTGCCTGCCAGTACGCTTATTCTTAGCCCTTCGGATGAGTTTGAAGCTTATAACTTCATTGAAAAGACAGGTGTTTCTACACAGAATGAACCAGACGAAGAACAAGCTGATTTACCTAAGATAAAGGGCCTTAATGACGAGGTGCTTAATGCCCACATCGAAAAATTAGATACAGCTCTTACTAGTTGTTTTGTACATTACTCAGAGGCGTCGCTCGATCCAATAAGTAAACAATGGTTACTTACCATTAAAAGTATTAAAGACTTAATTGTACAAAACGCTACGGTACTTGAGCGTGAGACCTCCAATGCGGCTAAGTTAGAACGCCTAAAAAGCATAATTAGAAATCATCAGTTGTTATTGATCAATGTTAACTACCTTATCAAAACAAGAAATGATGAAAGTCTTAATGCCATTGGCACCTTCTTGGAGGAAGGCATTGCTGAATTCATCAGTAAAATAGATGCGACTTTAGAGCTTCAGCCACAGTCTGTGCAGGTGATTACCATTAATGCCAATGAGCGCAAAAAGAAATACTCGGTCAAATTTAAGAATTTGGCTTCCTATCACGCACAAGAAAATGTGGTGGTTGAATTTGAGAAACAGCTTACAGAAATTGAAAAAGCATCCATACATATCCTTTCAAGCATCAGACAAGTTATTTTTGATGCCAATGATATTTATGAAAAACTATTGCTGAGTACGACCCTAGAAGTTGATGATGCGGTAAGCTCCATCCGTTTGTTATCGGCCGAATTGGAGGGTATCGAAAAACAGGTGACTTCACTTAATTGTCAAACCAAAGGCCATATAAATACTGCCATTAGGGCATGTAGCAACCAGATTGCTTTAGACCTGATGTCGCCCCAATTGATTGGGAGAGATAAAAAGAAAGGATATGCGCCTAAGCCACACGAAAGGGAGTTTTTAACCTCATTTGCTGGGAATTGGGTGAATGGTATTCATTTGATTAAAAATACCATCATCCTTGATTCATTGGTTCTGTCTGAGCAAAAGATAGCTATTAACTTACTGGTTAAGAGTAACGATCGCATACGAACCATTATTACAGATGCTATTTTATCGCCCATCACTAATTTACTTCATAATTTAGCGGAGACTCAAAAAGGTGATGAGGCTAAGTTATTGCCAGTACACTTTACGGCCGATCTTAAGTTACAACCGCATTTTAGAACCACCTATGATAAGATTGTAGATGTGGCTAATGATTTTCCGGATGATTTGGCTTTGCCTGAGGTGATGTATGTTAATTCAGACTATTTGCCTTTAGCTGACTATACGCCAGTAAGTGCTAATGTTGGGAAAACAAGCATTCATTATTTTGATATGTTGTTTTACATTCCTTTTTACCAAGAATTGGAAAAACTAGAACAAGCTCTTCGTGCAGCAGTTATTGAATGTAAAGAAGCCAATAGTCTGTTGATGTTTAGGTTAAATAACACCTCTAAAAACAAGGAACTTCCTGTAAGAAGTGTTATGGAGGATGAAGGGTTTACCACAAAATTGATTAATCAAGTAAGTCAACAGAAGTTACTAATAGAAACATTTGTCCAAAAAGTAGAACAGCAATCCACGGCTTATTTACATGCTTCTTTCTCTAAATTATATTATCATTCTATAATAGAAGCAGAAAGTAGATTGTCAAAAGGTAAAAGAGAGCAGAAAAGTAAACGTTTTTCTAGTTCTATTTCGGCTAAGGTGAAGGCGTTTAAAACCAAGGTGAACTCAGTTATTGTGAATGTTTTATATAGTTCCAGTAAGGGTATTATTTTATCGAAGAAGTACTTTTCGGCCAATAAAGACTACGACCAACCCATTGGTAATGTGTTAGACGCGGTAGAGAAGTTGTTGCCAGATGCCAAAGCCTACATTGGAGTGCCTGGGTTCTACCGCAGTTTATTTAGTAGTGGCTCTAAAATTAATGATGAGTTATGGGTGAGTAGACCAGAGGAAGTTAACTTATTGAAAAAAGCCATTCAACGCCATAGATTAGGTTATGGAGGTGCAACATTAATTACTGGAGTACATGGCGCAGGTAAAACGGCTTTGTGTCAGTATGCGGCATCTAACTTATTGCGCAAGAAGAAAGTGTATTGGATCAATAGCCCATTGAATGGGTCTACCTCGTTGGATACTTTCTTAAATGAGTTGCGCGAAAAAGTGGGTAGTAACGATGATTTTAGTGGTATTTTAAGTCGTATGGAAGAAGGTAGTACTATCATCATTAACGACCTTGAATTGTGGTGGGAGCGCAGCGACAACGGTACTGTTGTGGTAAAGAAAATGGTTGAGTTAATAGAGGCTTACGGTAAAAAGGTGTTTTTTGTGATTAACTGTAATATCCACTCGTTTCATGTGATTAATAAACTGATTAATTTTCAGAATAGTTGCTCTACCGTTGTGGAATGTGGTTATTTTAATGCTTTGGAGCTTCAAGCCTTAGTGATGAGTCGTCATAAATCAAGTGGAATAACAGCCCAATATAAAGGACAGTCAGAGGATGATATTTCGCAATTGAGTCAGTCGTTGTTGTTTAATTCTTACTTTAATTTCTCATCGGGCATACCTGGTGCGGCTTTAAATGCTTGGAAAGCTAATATCATCAAGGCAAATTCTAAAGAGATAGTTATTCAAAAACCTGTGAAACCAAACATGGATGTGCTGCATCAATTACAGGCCGAGTGGCTGGTTGTATTGGCTTTGTTTATTCAACATAAACACATGGATAGTACCAAGTTGTCGAGGATAATGGAACAAACCATTAGTGAGTCAAATGTGTTGCTAAATGGATTGTTTAATGCAGGCTTGTTGGTGCCTAAAGAGTTGGGGGTATTTACTCTAGGTCGTAATGTTGAGCCATTTATAGTTAAGGTTTGTGAGTCAAAAGGATTAATATAAAATAGTAGTTATGGAAGTGCGTTTAATTATTATGGCTGTATTGCTGTTTTTTGGGTTTAGAATTATTTCGCGCCTAAATAAAGCATTGCACTATTCGTCGAGATATAAGCATCATGTGAGTTATAGTCTGCCAGTGTTTGAATTAGTGGCTTGGCTTAGTTATTTAATTTGGTGTGTGAAACATATCTATCTGAGTCAAAATTATTTTGGGTTGGTATCTTTCTCCATTGTGACACTAGTTATTTGTGTGCCAGCTACTTTTTTATTGCGCGATTTCATTGCGGGCATCTATTTAAAGGTGCAGAATCGCATTGTGGTAGGTTGTAACATTCGTTTTGAGGCCGTAAGTGGTTTAATTCAGAAGGCAGGTCATTTTAATGTGGAGATAGAGACTAAAAGTGGCGATAACTTATCGGTTCCGTATTCTAAGTTGAGGTCTGTAGTGCTTACTAAAGGGGGGAAGAATGCGAGTCTTGAGAAAATAGTATTGGATTTTACGTATCAAGATGTGTTTAAACTTAGTGAGTTAAGTGCAGAGCTTATTAAACAGTTATTAAATTCACCATGGGTGGTGGTGTCTCAAGTGCCTGTGGTGGAGGATGTGAAACACGTAAATGCGAACTACCATATTAGTGTGTGCGCCTACGTTTTAAACACCTCTTTCAAAGAAAAAATTAGAGAACAAGTGGGGGCTCGTATGAATGTTTTGTACGGTCAAGCATTGACTAAT
>QKIO01000361.1 GCA_003251015.1 Bacteroidales bacterium | reverse complement strand
ACTCGTTTCCGTCAATTGATTAAACGCACCAACGATATTTATCTACAAAAGAAAAGTTTGCTTACGATTATGGTGTTGTTATTATCCATTGGTTCGCAAGCGGCCGATTTAAATCCGCCCCATCCTGTAAGTAAAGAAACGGCAGAGGCTTTTGGGCGCCTTTACGTTCAGGATAATGGTGGCAGAATGAAACCATTAAATAGCATCAATAACGAAGTGGTAGTAAAACTGGTTAAGCATAACAGTTTTAGAGGTCTTACAGCCGACCAAATGGTGCTGAGTATGATGCTTGATCCAGAGTTTTGGCAAGAAGTGCCAGTGATAACGGTTACTCATCCACAACTGAGAGGTATTCTACAATTAAAGGAAAAGAAAGCATCTTTCGATAATTTTTTCACCCTCGATGGTCAGTATAAGATACATCAAAACGTGGAAGATGCTTACCGTAAGCAACCTGCCTATCGCGATAAGTTTGAGCAAGAAGTGGTTAAGGTGGATGAGCAAATTAATGTGTTTTATATGGCACGCATTGGTAACTTCTTAAAGATATTTCCTCATCCTACCGATGCAGCCCAAAGCTGGCATACGCCTACCGAAACATTAGTGGGTTTCTCAAGTCAAGATAGCCTTTTTGCGAAGAATATCTTAAGCATGTACCTAGAGGCCATCGCACAAAATAAACCTGATAATGCGGCGGCTTATGTTGATGCAATAACTAAGTATCAAACTAAATATGGTAGTGCAATCACGCCCAGTGCCTTTAAACGTGATGTGGAGATATTTTACAATAAAACCAATCTCTTTATGAGTTTATCTCCCTATTTTATGGTTTTAGGTTTGGTGTTGTTGATTTTACAACTCATTAGATTAGTGAAACCTAAATGGCAATTCTCCATCGCCTTAAAAATTGGTTTAGGACTCGTCTTGTTTGCGTTTGTATTGTACACCGTTGGTTTAGGCATTAGGTGGTATATCTCAGGTCATGCGCCTTGGAGTAATGGGTACGAATCGATGTTATATATTGGGTGGTGTACACTCTTGGCAGGATTGGTATTTAGTAAACGTAGTCCTATTTCACTAGCCGTAACCGCTCTCTTTGGGGGTGTTATTTTGATGGTAGCACACCTTAGTTGGATGAATCCTGAAATAACCAATTTAGTGCCTGTGTTAAAATCATATTGGTTGACTATTCATGTGGCCATCATAGTCGCTAGTTATGGATTTTTTAGTTTAGCCGCTTTGTTGAGTTTCTTAAATCTTATTCTTACAGGTGCTAAAACGCCCATTAATAGTAAGGCTTTTACATTGAGTGTGGAGGAGTTAAGTGCCATTAGTGAGATGGCGATAACCATAGGGCTATATTTATTAACCATTGGTGCTTTCTTAGGTGGTATATGGGCAAATGAATCGTGGGGACGTTATTGGGGTTGGGATCCAAAAGAAACATGGTCGGCAGTCACTATTATAATTTATGCATTTATTCTACACATGCGATTTATACCAGGTTTAAAAGGTACCACCACATTTAATTTTTGGTCGGTCATTGGTTTCTCCTCTGTTATTATGACCTATTTGGGAGTAAATTACTACTTGGCGGGCATGCATTCCTATGGTAAGGGCGATTCTCTGCCTATTCCTACGTTTGTGTATTATACCGTAGCGGTGGTTGCTGTAGTATCGATTTATGCCTTTTATAACGATAAAAAAATGCAACCTCTTGTTGAGGACAACGCTGTGGATAGTGATAAATAATATGGGTTGTGATGATGTTAGTTTATTTAGCATCATCCCAATTTTTTAATTAAGAACTAAAGGCTCATGGTCAAGTAATCGTTACATTAGAGATAAATAGAATCGTAAAGTTTAAACGAGTATCTATAACCCAACACTTAGTGAGCGTGATGGTGTTCAGTGCTTGATTTTTCTATATCCAACAGGGTCTTGCCAGATTCTTTGAGTAATCCGATAGACCATTTGATGATAATCAACGAACTTATTACCGCAGCAATAGTATCTATAAATGAGATATTCCAAACCATGGCTGCCACTAATCCTAGTATAGCTGCTACCGATGTCAATGCGTCAGCTACTACATGGATATAAGCCGCTTTGATGTTATGATCTGTTTGATGATGGTCGTGATGTAATAGATAGGCACTGATGATGTTAACAATTAATCCAATGCTGGCCACTAATATGGCCTCTTGGTACACAATGCTTTCTGGATTAAAGAAACGTTGTCCTGCTTCAATAAGTATCACAACAGCAAATACCAATAAGAGCAAACCGCTACTATAACCTGATAGGGAAAGTATTTTTGAGGTGTTGCCTGTGAATTGTTGGGTATGAGAAATACGTCGAACCCATACGTAGGCCAACCAGCTCAAACCAATAGCCAATACATGCGAACCCATGTGAATGCCATCGGCCAATAGTGCCATTGAATTTGTGGTGAGTCCATATGTTATCTCAACCACCATGGTAATGGCGGTGAGTATAACCACCCATAGTGTTTTTCGTTCGTGAGTTTGTGTTTTCATATAGCTGTACTAAATAGTGGTTTTGTTGGATGTCAATATATGAATTAATGATTGGTTTGTATTTGTTTTCTACTACAATTGTTGGTGCAAACAATGGTTGTTTTTGTATTATTAACTACTTTAGCCTTCGAATATTTCAAACAATAAGTCTGAAAAAATTACAGTAGTTTTTTAGTGAAATCTATATCGTGAATAAATAAAATTAAACAATGAGTTTAGACTCCTTAGTAATACGTTACCTTATAATAGTGAGCGCAGTTTTACCTATTGGTTATTTAATATTGCGACTATTATATAAAAATAGCATCTTTTTTCGCATTGGAGCCTTGTGGTTTTTTAATGTGTTTTTGACCGTGGTGAATAGCCGTATTAATTATTCTTTTCCCGACAAATATCCATTTGCAGTCGCTCTTTTGGTAGGTATAATTGTAACTATTGCCTTTCAATATATTGTTTACCAATCCATCAAAAAGCCGTTTCAGCAGGTAATAGGTTCGTTAAAACAATTAGAGCAGGGTCATGTAACGACCAACAATAAGAACCAATCAAAGAAGCTGCGTGGTGAGTTATTAGAGCTTAATGAGTCGATGCAGAATGTGCAAATCAAACTGGCGCAGGTCATACGTCAAATTGAGAGTTCAGCCCAGAAAGTAAATCGTTTGGGTGACACATTAAACGAAACAGGCACTTACTTAGCTACGGGAGCCAATGAGCAAGCATCGGGTATTGAAGAAGTGTCAGCAGCCATGCAAGAGATGGCTACAAATATAGCAGCCAATACTACAAATGCTAGAAGTACTCATCAAAACACTCAAGATGTGACTCATGCTATTCGTCAAGGGTTTCAGAATTCTCAGGCTACGCTTGATGCCATGGAGCGCATTAATGACCGCATTCGCATTATTGATGAGATAGCCCTTGAAACAAATTTGTTAGCCCTTAACGCGGCTGTGGAGGCGTCGCGTGCAGGTGAGAGTGGTAAGGGTTTTGCAGTAGTAGCCGCAGAAGTACGTAAATTGGCAGAGAATAGTAAAAAAGCAGCTAAAGAAATAGAAACCATTGCTTCAAATGGGTTTGAAAAGGCGCAAGAGACAAATCAAACGTTAAAGGAGGTAATGCCCTTGTTAGATCAAAACAGTCAGTTGATGGGTGAGATTAGCGCTTCTAGTGAAGAGCAAAATTTAGGTGCAGACCAGATTAATGAAGCTATCCATATTATTAACGGAACCACTCAAGATAATACGAATGTGGCAGAGAAGATTTCTGCTAGTTCTAGTTTATTGGTAGAGCAAGCCAATATACTCATTGAGCAAATCCACTTTTTCAAACTAAAATAGAGTTTGGTATAGGCCTAAAACAAAATTTGCCCCCATAACTTATGGAGGCAAATTTTATTGAATGTGAATTCAATAAAAATTAAGCTGTTACATTTTTCTCTACAGCTAATTTACCACGGTAATAACCACACTCACCACATACGGTGTGTAATTTTACTGTAGTACCACAGTTCGAACATACTCCCAATGCAGGTGCTACCGCTTTGTAGTGTGTTCTTCTCTTGTCGCGTCTCGTTTTCGAGATCTTTCGTTTAGGATGTGCCATTTTTAACTATTTACTTTATTTGACCTAATAATTTCTCTAAATCACCCCAACGTGGGTCTGTGTCTTCCTCTTCGTCCGCATCTTCCTCTTCAACCAAATATTCTTCTAGTCTTCCAAGCATCTCAGGATCACAAGTTGGTTCGCCATCTTCATCTACGGGATGCACGTGCCTAATGGGTAATCCAATACAGATAAACTCGTAAATAAGTTGAGCTATATTGTATTCATGTTCGTCGGCTTGTAAAACTATTAACTCGTCGCTAGACTCATCACCAGGCTCACCAAACTTCACATATATACGGTTGTTGTTCTTAACCTCCACAGGAAACGGTTCAAGACATTTGTCACAAGCCACCTCTGCTTCTCCTTCAATAAAAAAGTCTAAAATCATTAAAGCTGAACTTGTTGTCAGCTCTATTTTAGCTTTAATATCGCTATTGGTTAATAACGAATCCTCAAACAAAGCATAAAAGGAAGCATCTATTTGATACTCAAAAAGACTACGGCCTTCTTTTAACCCTCTGAAAGAGATAATATAATCACTTAATTTACTCACGCGTTCCTAAATAAAAACAGCGCAAAAGTACACAATAAACGCGTGTAAAAAAACAATTACCTTCTTTTTTAATTTATTTAAAAAAAGTGTGGTCATTGAGAGTGGTAAAAGGCTGTGTTTTGCAAGCACAAAAAACGTTTTGTTTAGAATTTTTGTGAGATGGTAAGGTAGTGATTATAATGTGAGCGAGACTATAATGTGAAATATATTTGTACAGGTTGGCTTTGTTGTTTGAGGATTGAAACTTATTTTGTTATTTATGGAGAATGCTAAGCGTTTATTGCCTCACTTAAATAAAAGAAAGGGAGCCAAAAGCTCCCTTTACTATTTAAATTCTAAACAAAATCATTACACTTTTGAGTCAATGTACCTGCATCGTAATTATAATGCACCTAGTATTTGCACACAAATAACCAGTAATACCATAGCTATTGGATATACGGTGGCATAGGCAATGGCAGATGCGTTGCTGTCCGACATGCTATCTACCGCGGCCAAACCAGGTGTGCTGGTCATAGCTCCTGTTAATGTACCTAACAAGGTCAGTAAATTCATTGATTTAGTTAACGCAGCAAATAATGCAGCAAATATCATTGGCAATAAAGTAAGTATGGCACCTACTAAAAATAGTTTAGAGCCATAAGTGGTGTAGGTCTCCACCAAGGTGGCGCCCGCGCTGGTTCCTACCGATGTTAAAAAGAACATCAAACCTAACTGGCGTAATAATTGGTTGGCAGCACTCGACATAGTCCATATAATTGGGCCTGTGCGACCAATGCGACTTAGAATCATAGCCATGGTTAATACGCCACCTGTTAGTCCAAGACTAAAGGTAAACGAACCTCCCATAGAAATAGATAACTCACCCAGTAAGATACCCAGTACAATACCAGCTGCAAGTGGGAAGAAGTCGGTGTCTGATAGTTTTTTGTCATCATTACCAAAAATACGAATCACCTGTTTCATGTTGTCTAAGCTGCAGGCCACCATTACTTTATCGCCCATTTGTAGAGGCAGCGATGGCGATGGGGTGATGTCGATACCACTTCGTCGAATGCGAGTAACAGTTGCTTGGTAATTACCCCATAGGTTAAGCACACTCATTGGTTTGCCCACCACTTCTTTGTTGGTAACGAGGATAGATTGCACTTCGTAACCTTCTTGTAATGGGATGTCGCGATCGGTTACAGAACCCAACAACAAACCAACTTGACTAAGTGCGTCTTCGGTACCAACCGCTCTCACTAAATCGCCTTTTTGCAGTTTTGTTCTGGGGTTTGGTGTAATGGCTAATTCACCATGCATCACCCTCGAAATAACGGCTTGGGTCATGGTTCGTATATGTAACTCACCAATGGTTTTATTCAGTACCTTATCGTTTTCTACTATAAAATGACGACGTTTAATTTCAGGAAACCCACTGTTGGCACTGGCCTCATACTCTTCTTCTGCTTTTTTGATGTTCGCACGTATCAAACGAGGGTATAATTTCACAAAAAAGATAACCCCGATCACCCCAAAAGGATAAGCCACCCCATAACCAATAGATACCAGAGGAGAACTGGTTGATTCGAGTGCAGCAGCTAAACCGGGTGTACTGGTTAAGGCACCGGTAAGTAATCCTACGATGATAGGAATGTCTAGACCAAATACAAAATGAGAGGCATATGCTAATAAGGCAGCAGATACAATGACAATGGTGGCGAGCAGCGCTAGGTTACGTCCGTTTTTGCGGAACGAGTCAAAAAAACCTGGACCAGCCTGTATGCCTATGGTATAGATAAATAGGATTAAACCAATTTTGCCAATAATAGGCGGCATGGTTACTCCAAAATGTCCAAAGATAAGTGCCACAAAAATGATGGCTGAGATGTCGAGTGATACCCCTTTGATGTTGATGTTACCAATAATAAATCCAATGCAGATAATGACAAATAACGCAATGTAGCTGTCCATAACAATTTCCATATAGTCGTTTTTAGTGCATCAAAGATACAAGTTATTTCAGTAAAGGGGGAAATGAGAGGGGTTATATTTATGATGAAGGTGTTTTTTTTAGCTTTAGTTCTTCTTTAGAGGGAGGTTGTTGTTTTAATATGCGGTTTGGTATAAATGCCAAAAGCACCAAGCCAATAAAAATGGTTGATGCTTTTGTGTAAGTGTACCTTCTATTATAATTGAATGGGGAGTCCGTTGTAGAAATCTAATATCTTGGTACGTAAGATATACTCGTATTTGGCTTGTAGCAAGTCTGATTGTGCTTTGGTGTAATCTGTTTTAGCTACACTGTAATCAACCATATTTACCAAACCCACGTTGTATTTCTGCTCGGTGTATTTAAACGATTCTTGAAACGAATTGACAGCGTCCTTACTAGCTAAGTACTTTTTGTACGAAGCTGTTGCATCGGCATACGCCTGTTGAATTTCCTTGCGCAGATTCAATTTTTCTGCTTGTAACTGGTACTGAGCATCCATCAAACCCAACTGCGCATTACTCACCCTTGTTTTATTCTGAAACTTATTAAATATCGGAATGCGAAGCGATAAACCAACATACGTATTTCTAGTGGATTCAAGTTGACTAAATAACGGACGATTGTAATTATTTACATCATCAACTAACCAATTGGCATTGCCGCCAATAGAAGCGTTAAGACTAAGAGTTGGGTAATAACCACTTTTCGCGCGTTTAAGTTCGTATTGAGTGCTCGTGAGGTTATATTCTGAACCTTTTATCTCGGGCATAATCTCCAACGACTTAATGTAAATAGCTCCAGGGTTTAAAGTGGCAAACTCCGTAAAGTCCGCAATGATTGGGGTCTCAATATCAAAGTCTTCCGTGTTTTGAAGGTCTAGTAGTTGTGCTAAATTGAGTAAGTAAAGCGTTAGGTTGTTCTCCGCCGTGGTCACATTTAGAGCATCTTTAGCCATCTGCGATTTCATCTCCAATAAATTACCCATTGCCACACTACCGGCATCAACCATTTTTTTGGTTCGTTCGGTTTGTAAGGCGCTGGTTAGTAATTGTTCTTTGGCTACAGCTAACAGTTCTTTCCCAAAAAGCACTTGCAGAAATTGCCCAGTCAGTTGTAAGGTGATGTCATTTTCTGTTTTCTTGGTGTTTTCCAAGGCTGATTTCCAATCAAATTCATTTTTTTTGATGGTGTTAGCTGCGTTAAGCCCTGCAAATAGGGGCATATTACTGCTAATGCTTGTATTAACAGCACGTGTGTTCTTATTTACATTTTGTGCTTCTTGTTGCACCCAGGTATAACCATAGTTTAAGCCACCATTCATGTTGGCATTTAAATCTGGCAGACGGTCAAATTTGCTTTGTTTGTATTGATTTTCTTTTTGTTGTACACTCAGCGTTTGCCGTTTTATGGTGATGTTATTTTCAAGCGCATAAGTGATGCAACGCTCCAAAGACCATTTGGTAGAATCCTGACTCCAGGCCTGCATTCCTACCAACTGAAGCGCCAGCATGAGGTATATTATTTTTTTCATCATCGGTATATTTATTGGGGTGATGGATTAGTTTTTAGGTATTTTTATTTTCTCTTCTTTGGTGACACCTTCCAGTACTTCAATGGTGATACCATCGGATAAACCTGTTTTGATGTAACGTTTTTCAAAAATTTGAGGCGCTGTCTCTACCTCTACAAAAGCAGAGTCATTACTAAAAAATATCAACTTCTCGTTAATGGCCATCACACTGTCGCGACGGTCGAGCACGATGTCGGCAGTTGCACTGTAACCAGCACGTAGAAACTGACCTTCTTTTAGTTTCACCGCTGCTTTAATCTCAAATTGAATGGCACCGTTTTCGGCAACCCCCTTGGGAGAGATAAACTCTAAAAAAGCATTGTATTTTTCTTCGCTGATGGCTCCAATAGAAAGTAACAGTTCCATGCCTGATTTAATTTTACCCACTTCTGTTTCGTCCACCTTACCTTCAAAAATCATGTTACTCATGTCGGCAATGGTGGCAATGGACGTACCATCGTTAAATGAATTACTCTTAATTACCGAGTTGCCTACTTTAATTGGCACATCTAATACCATACCGTCTATGGTTGAACGAATTAATGTGTTGGTTTTAGTGCCCATTTTTTTAGTAACCCCTTCTTTTATAAGCTGTAAGTTGTTTTGAGCAGCCTCTAAGTCGGCCTTTGCATTGTCATAGTTCATCTTCTCACGTAAGTATTCCGATTCGGCAATAACCTTGGTGTCAAAGAGTTCTTTCTTACGTTTGTATTCTACCTCGGCGTTTTGTGCATTGATGGATGCTTTCGTTAGGTTGAGTTCTGCATTATTCACCTGTACCATCTCTGGGATAATCTGTATTTTGGCTATTAAGTCACCTTGTTTTACCATGTCGCCGGCTTCCACATATAATTCGGTGATGATACCAGATTCTTGTGGTTTTATTTGCACTTCCTTGCGAGGAACCACGGAGCCTGTAGCAACCGATTTTTTTACGATGGTGCTGATACTAGGTGTTTCGGTTTCGAAAACCACAGGATTTGTTTTTGATTGGTTGTATAAATAAACGACAACCCAAAGTACAAGACCAATAAATAGGATTAGTAAAACGATTTTTAAAGCTTTTTTCATGACGTAATGTTTTATTGTTATTTGTTCGTTAGTTTGTTATTCGTGGCGTAAGGCATCTATGGGTTTTATTCTTACAGCTTTAAGTGCTGGTATCAGGCCGGCAATGAAACCGGCAAATATCAACATGCCTAAGGCCGACAGAGCCAAGGATAAACCTACTTGAGGATTAAGAAAAAATGTCATTTGATCTGGTTTAGCCATGGCTCTGGAGGCATCCACAATGGTATCTACCATTTGCAAAACGATGGTGCCAAAGGCTAATCCAAGAAAGCCTGCCGATAGAGTTAGAAATACCGATTCGGTAAGTATCTGACTTACTATAATGCGAGGTGGAGCGCCAATAGCTCTTTGAATACCGATTTCTTTGGTTCGTTCTTTCACCACTATCAACATGATGTTGCTAATGCCTACAGCACCAGCTATCAGTGTGCCAATACCCACTACCCAAATGAGAATGTTGATGCCTAAAAACATAAAATTCATCTGTTTGAGTTTTTCTTCAATATTTACCTTACCAATGGCTTCAAAGTCGTCGGGCGCTATACTATGATTCTTCTGTAAAATAGCAATTAGTTCATCCATCACTTCTTGTACTTGATAACCTTCTTTGGCAGTAAACGCAAAATAATCGATTTGGTCGCCAAAGTTATAAGCTTGCTGCATGGAGGTGAAGGGCAGATAAATGGTTTGAACCTTACGATTGCCGTGGTCAAATCCTTTTGGTTTCGACACGCCTATTACTGTAAAGTAAACACCATTTACGCGGATGCTTTTGCCGATGGGATCTTCATTTTTATCAAACATCACATCATATACCATTTCTCCAATAACGCATACCTTACGTTTCAGGCGAATGTCTTCTTCGTTAATGTTACGTCCTAAAATAAAGGTGCTTGGGTCAACAAGTTGAAACTGTGGATAATCCCCAGTTATAGAATAGGAGCCGGAGCGTAAGCCACGTACCACGTTCTCACCATTGTTAAATCCCCAACCACTCAAGCGGGGCGATATAATGTCGAGTCCTTTGACGTTGTCTCTAAACTGCTCAGCATCTAAATTATTGGGAAACCAACGTCTTCCGCGTTGAAAGCCACCAAAGGCTTTTGTGGTTGGGTTAGACCACATAAAACCACTATTTTGGGCAAAGTCTTTAAAGCCATCGGTAACGCCATTTTTTAGTCCATTTCCTGAGCCTACCATCACCACCAGCATAAAAATGGCCCAAAATACGCCAAAAGCGGTGAGTGCGCTTCTTATTTTATTTTGTTTGATGGCAGAAAAAATCTCTTGCCACCGGTCTTTTTCAAACATGATACCTGTTTTTAAGTTCTACTTATTCGTCGTGAAGTGCCACAATGGGGCGTATGTCAGCGGCTTTGCGAGCGGGTATATATCCTGCTATTAAACCAGAAATAACTAATATGCCTAAGGCGGCAAGCCCGATATCTAAACTTGCTGATGGATTGTTAAACGCGCGCTCTACTGATCCTCCAGCTTGTTTTAATGCACTTGAAACAGCCGCAAGTAATGCCATACCTGTTACCATACCCATAAAGCCAGATAGAGTGGTGATAACCACCGATTCAGCTAATACCAAACGGATGATAGACCATGGTGTGGCACCTAATGCTTTGCGAATGCCAATTTCCTTGGTGCGTTCTTTAACCAAAATAATCATGATGTTACTCACACCTACAATGCCTGCTATGATGGTCATGATGCCAACAATCCATATAAACAAACGGATGGCAGCAAACAGGCTTTGAGCTTGACTAAATGTTTGGAGCGTATTCCATATTCGTATAGCTTGTTCATCTTCAGGAGCTACGTGATGACGTTTCATTAATAACTGACGGATGCCCTCTTCAATTCTTAGGTTTTCGTCTGCCGTTAATGCGTTGGTTGCCAAGGCTAAGTCGCCCAGTTTGTTACTGCCATTAAATACTCTTTGAGCAGTGGTAAGCGGCACATATACCTTTTTTGTTTCTGTATCAGCGGTGTAATCGATGACACCCACCACCATAAATGGAATGTTATTAACCCGAATGTATTTCCCTATTGGGTCTTCATCTTTAAACAGAGCGCGTTGAACTGGCATGGAGAGAACGGCTACTTTGCGGTATTCGTTAACGTCTTTATCGTTAATGTACCTACCTTTCAATTGCTCTACCATCTGAATTTTGTTAAACTCAGGCATCACGGCTTCTGCCGTTTGTGACAAAAACTCATTTTTGTAGGTGATGGATGTGTTATACTCGGTATAAAAACGACCTGATATATTTTCCAGATCCTTAGGAAAATTTAAAGCAATGGCTTCTATATCTTCGTTGGTGTATTGTACCATACGGCCAGACTTTAGCCCATCATAGGCTATTTGTGTGCGGCCTTTATTTATCCACAACGCATTTTTCGACGTGCCACTAAAATTCTTTTCCATGCCGTTTTGTAATCCTTTGCCCGAACCTAATAAGAGGATGAGCATAAAGATTCCCCACGCCACACTAAACCCCGTCATGATGGCACGCAGGCGGTTTTGTTTTAGGGTTGAGAATATTTCTTGTATATAATCTATCATCGTAAGTGGCTTAAAAGTTAGTTAGGATGGCAGTGAGGTCGTTAACGGTATTTGATTCAATAATACCATCACGCAAACGAATAACGCGTTGGGTGCGAGCCGCAATATCGTTTTCGTGAGTTACAATGACCACTGTTTTGCCTTGACGGTTAACCTCTTGTAGGATGTCCATGACTTCGGATGATGTTTGTGAATCTAACGCACCAGTCGGTTCATCAGCCAAAATTACCGCAGGGTTAGAGATGAGTGAGCGTGCAATGGCAACCCGTTGTTTCTGGCCTCCCGATAACTCGTTGGGTAAGTGTTCTGCCCATTCTTTAAGACCTAGGCGGTCGAGGTATTCGGTGGCTATGATGTTACGTTTCTTGCGACTCACCCCTTGATAATAAAGAGGTAGAGCCACATTCTCCATCGCATTTTTAAACGAGATGAGGTTGAACGACTGAAATATAAAACCAATGTATTTATTGCGATACTCAGCCGCTTTGCGCTCAGACATCTTCTGAATCAACAGTTCGTTGAGGTAATACTCGCCACGGTCGTAATTATCTAAGATGCCTAGGATGTTTAACAAGGTTGATTTGCCCGAGCCTGACGAACCCATAATAGACACCATCTCACCTTCTTTAATATCGATATCCAAACCTTTGAGCACATGTAACGAGTTGTTGCCCATGGCGTACGATTTGTGCAGTTGACTTACTTTTAGAATGCTTTTACTCATAATAAAATACGTTTAACAAGTTTTTTTCTTGTTTTGGGTTGATGTTTTGCAATTTAAGCAAAACATTTAGTAATGGTATGTTATATTAATGCTTGTCGCTTTAGATAAAATTTCTGTGCGTTATTGTTTTACAATTCTATTTATTCCTCAAATGCCCAAGGCCTTAAACAGACTTTCTTTGTATAATTCGCCTATGGGAATTATTTTTTCGTTGATGGTTAATCTATTTTTTTCGATGCAATCTATTTTATCTAAGGCTACCATGTACGATTTATGCACACGCATAAAGTTGGGGGAGGCTAAGCTATTGGCTAATGACTTAAAGCTTTGGCGGGTCATTAGTTTTTTGTCGGATGTCACCACCCGTAGGTACTCACTCATTCCTTCGATGTACTGAATGTCAGCCACCACCACTTTTTCGAGACGTGATTCTGTTTTTAGAAAGATGGTATGCGACGCTGTGGTCAATGAGTCGTTTTTTACGTCATCGGCTGCTTTACTCACAGCCTTCACAAAACGATCGAAGGTGTAGGGTTTAAGTAGGTAGTCGGTTACGTTAAACTCATAGCCTTTGATGGCATATTCGCTGTAAGCCGTTGTAATAATAATCTGAGGTAATGTTTTAACCGTTTCAAGAAATTGGATGCCTGTAAACTCTTCCATTTGGATATCAAGAAAAATAAGGTCTACCGTTTCATTCTTTAAAAAACTGATGGCCTCAATGGCATTATCAAATGTTTTTAATAGGATGAGGTAGTCTAATTTCGCGATAAAACCCACCAGCTTTTTCATGGCTAACGGTTCATCTTCTATGGCTATCACTCTTAATTTCATAATTGTTTGGTCAATTAGTTCATTTTAATGCGTAAATCCACTGTAAAGTCAATGGTGTTGTTGTTTATGCTTAGTGTGTATTTGTCTTTATACAACATCTCTAGTCGTTTTTTAACTAGCTCTAGGCCTACGCCACTTGATTTGTCTTTTAGTATCTGTCCAATGGTATTGATGCAATAAAAGTGTAACTCCGTTTCGCTTGCCGTTATTTTATATGTATTCGGTTGTTATTTTTATCTTTTAACGAGGTGTGTTTAAACGCATTTTCCACAAAACTGATAAACAACATAGGTGCAATGTGTTTGTTTTGCACCTCACCACTCACCTCATACTGAATGATGTTGGCGTTAACCATTCGCATTTTTTGGAGTTCTACATAACTTTCAATATAGGTTAACTCATCTGACAGGGGCACCCATTCTTTCTCTGAGTCGTAAACCATGTAACGCATTATCTCACTCAACTTGTTGAGAGCAGGAGAGGCGTTGGGAGACTGTTCAATAATTAACGAATCGATGTTGTTTAAGGTGTTAAATAAGAAATGGGGGTTGAGCTGATTTTTGAGCAGGCTAATTTCACTCTTAAAATTTTGTTTCTCTAACTCTAATTTATCTTGTGCATCTTGAAACCATTGCACAAATACGCGAACGATTGTAGCAAAAAAGATATAAATAAAACCATTAAACAAAAAGGTACTCCAGTTATGTATTTGAAAAGCTCTAAACTCTAATCCTCTAATGGTCTCATAATAATACTGTAAACCATGGAAACAACAAAAATAAATGACTGGTATCAGCAATAAACGAAGAAAGAATGATTTGTATTCTTTTTTAAGTAGGTATTTGGGTAGAAAAAACCAGTAACTCACATAAAATAGCACTAAAAACAAAAACATCGAAATGCCACTATCCACCCAATGGTATTTGATGGGTGTGGGCATGTCGTACCAGTTACTATTCATATCAAAAGTTTTACCAGCTGAATGAGCGGCAGCAATGTAGGTGCTAACTACAAAACTAAAAGAGGTAAGTAATATAACTAATACATGAACGATAAGTGCAACTGTTTTTTTCATGGGCACTGGTTAAACAGGTATTTAAATTTCTTATTTCAAAAGTGCTTATTATAAACTAACTAAACAATTATTTTCAACGTGTAGTGGTTTTATTGCAACCAAACGGATGATTGGTGCAGTGAGAGGAGTGGAAAGTTCGGAGTTCGGAGTGAGTGACAAGTTTGGAGTTCGAGGTTCGGAGTAGGGATGGGTGAGGAGTGACAGGTTATTCAAGGGTTTAACTTTACAACTCATCACTCCCTAACTCGTCAGTCCGAAGCCGCATCCCATTCCCATATTAAATCCACCATTTGTTTGATTAAAGCCAAACCAGTCTTACTATTCCATATTTTCTTAATATTTTCGTTGTGCTAAAAATGATGGAGATGAGACACGATGAGTTTATGTTAGAAGCTATTGGCTTGGCTACTGATAATGTAAAGAATGGCGGAGGGCCTTTTGGTGCAGTGATCGTTAAGGATGGCGCCATCTTAGCGCGAGGTGTCAATCGAGTAACTGATAGTAATGATCCAACAGCTCATGCCGAAGTGATGGCCATTAGAAATGCCGCTTCTCAATTACAAAATTTTGATTTGTCGGGATGTGTTATTTATACTTCGTGTGAGCCTTGTCCCATGTGTTTGGGTGCTATTTACTGGTCGCGGTTAGATGCTATTTATTACGGTAATAACAAAAAGGATGCTGCACACATAGGGTTTGATGATGCCTTTATTTATGAGGAACTGGATAAGGAATTAGGTAAAAGAACAATTCCATGCACTCAGTTATTAGCTGACAAAGCCATTAGCACCTTTGAGGTTTGGACTCATATCGATCATAAAATTAAGTATTGAAAGTGGCTTGTAACAGACCGTTTCTTTTTTAGTGCCTAATTATCTTTTTACTATTATTGCAGATCTATTCTTAGATATGGTAAGTTTGTGATCATTTATTTAAGAACCGCAGTCTCTAAACTTATAATCATGCTTATAAATGATAGTTTTTTAAAACAAACTAAGCTCAGCAGGCGTTTATCTGTTTTAAATACTTTTTATATTTTTTAAACACTATATTATGAAATACGCACTCTCTAATATATATACCCTTTTACGAATTTATAAAAAAATTAAAAGTCCAAGAATCAAGATTTTAGGCTTGTACCTAGTCTCAAAACTTGGCATAAGGCATTTATCAATACGCATTGATCCTGCTTTATCTTGCAATCTGTTTTGTTTGATGTGTTACTTTAGCCAAAGTGATGTGAGAAAACAAAAGAAAGGTCAACTTTCGGAGGAAGATATGACGCAAATAGCACGAATCTTTTTCCCCAAAGCTTTTCAGCTTGTAATAGGTTGTGGTGCTGAGCCTACTATTAATCGCGATTTTATGAAGATATTTCAATTGGGCAGGCAGTATAATGTGCCAAATTTAAGTATTGTAACCAATGGGTTGTTGCTGAGAGATAGTCAGATAGAGGAGATGATAGAATTAGGTGTTAATGAAATTATACTATCTACTCATGGATTAACAAAGGCTAATTATGAGAAATTTATGGTTAATGGTAAACATGAGCAGTTTATCTATTTACTAAACACCATCAACAGACTAAAAGAGCAATATCAATCTGATAGACCTGCCATTAGAATTAACTATACCGTTAATGAGGAAAATCTAAAGGATTTAGATTTGTTTGGCGATTTTGTTAATTCACATAAAATACAAACCCTACAAGTAAGGCCAATAATGGATATTGGAGGGAAATACACTAAGCTTTTAGATGATAGTGTTAAAGAGCAATATAACGCCACCTTAAAGCAACTAAAAACGATTTGTGATACCAACCAAATAACCTTGCTGGGCAATACAACAGACATAAACTACTCAAAAATTAATGGAGATAGCTTAGTGCTTGAAAATGTTTACACATATATATCCTCCGATACCGTAAAAAAGTATAACCTTAATTCAACGAAGACCAAACTGAGTACTTATAAAAAACAAATAGGCTGGACTAAAAACTTATTTTCAGGTCTCTCTAACAAAACCTCTAAAAAATCGCATATTAACAACAGTTTGAAATACGACATTCTTTAGGTGGATCATGTTCTAAATCGTGTTTTTCATATTATCTAGAATAAAGCTTTATAGGCGAAAATGTAAGACTTAGTGTTGATGTAATAAATAGCCTTTAGGTCATCAACTTAGGTTGTCGTAATTAAATATGTTGGGCATGGGTTTACCTATTGTCAATCATAACAAACACATCTATATTTGTAGTGTTAAAACACGAATTTATGTTTTACTATTTCATCTGTTTGTTATGGTCAGAATAATTACAATTACCATTGGAACTCGTCAATTTAGCATCCACACCGATGCCGATGACCTTTTAGCTGCCTACCTTAATCGGGTGGCTCGTTTTTACCATCATCATCAAGGCAAACAAGAAATTATTAACGGCGTTGAAGAACAACTGGCAGAGCTTTTTAATCGTGCCTTAAGCGCAACGGATGAGGTTATTACCACCACTATGGTTAATCAGGCCATTAGTATATTGGGTGAGCCTGATAAAAAGGAAACTAAAAAACCTTTGGTATCCTCTTTGATGTCCATGCCACGTCGTAAACTATATCGTGATGCTGACAATCGGGTCTTGGGTGGCGTGTGTGCTGGCATTGCGGCTTATTTTAGTACCGAGATATCGTACATTCGTATTGGTGCTATTGTGTTAGTGCCACTCACATCTGGTATTGCTGCTGTTGTTTATTTTGTGTTGTGGATGGTTGTAGAACCTGCCATTACACCTGCTCAAAAGATTGAGATGAGTGGCCAAAATGTAACCATCGAAGCTCTCGAAAAGGCCATCCGCAGCGAAGTTGAAGAGGTGAAACGTAGTTTTTACAAAATAAAAGAATCATCAGTCGTAAAAAGAATAGAAGATAAGTTGCTTCGGCTTTTTCGTATCAGAAAGTAATTAAATTATTATTTAAAGACACAACTTGCTGTTTGCTTTTAAGTTACGCTATCATTTAGTTTGTGTCCACGCAATAAAAAAAAGGATGAAAGCCGTTGCTATCATCCTTTTTCCATTAACCTAACCCTAATCTATGAAATAAATCAGTTAGTGAATTGCAATTGTTGTGCCAACTTAAGCGTCATATACCCATAACCGTTTTAAAAATTGTTAATAATTAATAACAAAACACACGGGCTTTGATTGGTCATAATAAAAATTTTAACTCATCACTAATCAGTCTTTTACAACAAAAGTTTTGTGCAATAAATTGATGAGGTCGCCATCAACAACGTCTCATTTGGTTAAACTAGATTTGTGGCGTACTCCTCAGCAAAAGATAATGAGTACACAGGTTAACTTCATACGTGTATTTTTATTGTTTTTCCATTTACTGGATTGTTTTCCATATTTTAAGGTAGGTCATTGAGCTTTATTCTTTATTTCATCTTAAGGTACTGCACAATAGGGCTGGTATTAAAACGGCAATCTCTTTTATTCGAAATGGAAAATTGGAATGGTACGATCTGGTTTTGTCAGTCAATCAGGCAAAAGAGATAAATAGTCTTCTGAGCGATAAATTTCAACTATTGTTGGCCTACTTGTCGACGATTTAGAATCATTCTTAGGATAGGTTTTATAACTTTGTAAAAAAAAACAGTATGTCAACAACTGCACTGAATAACTATCACGCTTTACGCAAGGAGATAGACGTTAAAACAGCCGAATTATGGAAGGTTCACAGCTGCAACATGGCTTGTAAAAAAGGCTGCGATAGTTGTTGTTTGTCATTTGAGGTTTTTCCGGTGGAGTATGCTGCTATTAAAGAACAATTAGAAAAGGAATATCCCCAAGTGCTCACTAGCGGAGTTGCTCCAGAGGCAGGAGAAGACTGCGTTTTTATTAAGAATAATCAATGCAGTATTTACAATGCACGCCCTATCATTTGTCGTACCCATGGATATCCGTTGTTAAATATGGATGAAGAAGGTGAAGGATGGGAGCTTTCTTTTTGCGAATTGAACTTCAAAACGGTAGATGAAGACTATTTTGATGAGGATAATACTTATCCTCAAGATACCATTAATAGCCGTTTGTTTATGTTGAATAAAGACTATTTAACGGAGTTAGGAGACGATAATCCTGACTTATTTAAGTTGGTGCCATTGAAAAATTTGATGAGCGGCACGAGATAAAGGGACTTTTAGTATATACAGTATTGCTTCTATAGTTTAATATTCGCAAATATTGTTACATTTGATAACCCATCAGAAATAATGACAAATTGAAGGTACTTCTAATAACAAAAACCAATTCGGGTGGTGGAGCTGCAGTGGCTGCTAATAGGCTAAACAGAGCTCTGCGTAGAAATGGAGTAGATGCCAAGTTGCTTGTTCAGGATTTGAAACGTGCCGAAGAGGGCGTTTTTGCTGTGGACTATGGTTTATGGTATCGCTTTAAATCATTTGCTCGTTTTGCGTTAGAAAAATTACTTTTTTTACGTTTCGAAAAAGATCGACTAGCTCGTTTTGCATTTTCTACTGCGGACACTGGTATCGATATTAGCCAACATCCCTTGGTGCAAGAAGCCGATATTCTTCATTTACACTGGATTAACCAAGGGTTTTTGTCGTTGGATGATATCGACAAACTGATGCAACTTGGTAAACCAATTGTGTGGACTCAACATGACATGTGGGCTTTTACAGGTGGTTGTCATTATGTGGGCACCTGTCATGAGTTTTTAGAATCGTGTGCTTACTGCCCATTCTTAAAAAAACCAGCAAAAAATGATTTGTCATCACAACTATTTGCGATTAAACGTCGCATATACGCCTCTACGAGTATATCTGTAGTGGCCTGTAGTAAATGGTTGCGAACAATGGCTCAGGAAAGCAAACTGTTTCGTTCAGAGACATTTTACAACATACCCAACTCAATAGACACAGCTTATTATCATAAAATAGACAAAACTGAGGCACGTAGGCGTTTAGGTTTACCAAATGATAAAAAATACATTTTATTTGGTGCTGCCAATGTGGACGATTCGCGTAAAGGCATTCGTTATTTTGTGGAAGCCATGGCTATCTTAGATGAGAATTATCCCTCATTGAAAGAATCGATTGAATTGGTGTTTTTTGGTAAGATGAGTGCGAAAACAAAAACGCTTTTCCCGTTTAAGATACACGGATATAGTTTTGTGAAAGATCCGGATACGCTCATAAACCTCTACAATGCAGCAGATATCTATGTGTTGCCATCATTACAAGATAACCTGCCAAACACGGTAATGGAAGCAATGGCTTGTGGCACACCTGTGGTTGGGTTTAGTATTGGGGGAGTACCCGAAATGATTACCGACCGTTTAACTGGTTTTTTAGCAGAGGTGAAAAATTCAATGAGTTTGGCAACTCAGATTTATGATGCCCTTTTCATTAGCAATTTGAATGAGATAGGACGTAATGCGCGTGAAAAAGCGATCGCACAATATTCTGAAAAGGCTGTGGCGGCCTCTTATCAAAAGGTATATCAATCAGCTCTTAAGAAATAAAATGCTCAAACAGCCTGTTATATCCATTATTACCATAGTGTATAATGGGGTGTCTAGTCTAGAAAAAACGATACTAAGTATTGCGTCACAATCGTACCCCAATATCGAGTATATTATTGTTGATGGAGGATCAACAGACGGTACACTTGATATTATTCAAAAATTCAAGCACCATCCCATTAGCTTATTCATTAGCGAACCTGATAATGGCTTGTATGATGCCATGAACAAAGGTATTAACATGGCAACTGGCGATTACTTGTGGTTTATAAATTCGGGTGATGAAATATACGAGTCCTCTACGTTGAGTAAAATTTTTAATGCTAAAAATACGACTCTTGCTGATGTGTATTACGGTGACACCGTGATGATCAATGACCAGGGGGAACTAATAGGCGGAAGGCGCTTAAAACCACCAACTCACTTGGGGTGGAAGGATTTTAAAAATGGAATGTTGGTAAGTCATCAATCCATAATTATAAAAAGAGAAATAGCTGGGTTATACAATCTAAACTACCGTTTCTCAGCCGATTTTGAGTGGTGTTTACTAGCTCTTAAGAAGGCTAAGTCCGTTGTCAACACCCATCTAGTCCTTTCTCGTTTTTTGGATGGAGGGATAACCAAACAAAATATCGTGCCTGGTTTAAAAGAACGATTTCGTATCATGACTCGTTATTTTGGCTTGTTTTCAACATTACTATTTCACATACCCATAACGCTTAGGTTTGTAACTTATGTGTTTAAAAACAAGAGGTTTTAGTTTTAATGCCGCTGCATTTATTAGGCGTGGTAATTGTGATGCTAAAAAGCAAAAAAAAATCCGGTAGCTACCGGATTTAATGTTATCATATCTATTTCAATTGAGCACTAAATGCTCTTAAGAGCTCTTCAGTCTCATCCCAACCTATACATTCATCGGTTACTGAAACGCCGTATTTAAGTAGTTTTAAATCCGAAGGGATAGATTGTTTTCCAAACAAAAGATTACTCTCCATCATCACTCCAAAAATGGATGTGTTTCCTTCTTTAATTTGTTTAGCTACATCTTCTAAAACAACTTTTTGGTTAGCCGCTTTTTTGTGACTGTTCGCGTGGCTGCAATCCACCATAATGGCAGGTTTTAAACCATCTTTGATTAAACGAGCTTCGTATTCGGCAATGTGTTCGGCACTATAATTGGGTGTTTTACCTCCACGCAAAATAATATGCGTATTGGCATTGCCTTTGGTACGAACAACAGCTACATCCCCATTGGGATCTATTGATATAAAGTTATGTGGCGCGGCCGTCGATTCTAGTGCATTAATAGCTACTTCGATGTTGCCATCGGTGCCGTTTTTAAAACCAACCACACTGGTTAGTCCACTGGCCATCTTGCGGTGACTTTGCGATTCGGTAGTACGGGCGCCAATAGCAGTCCACGAAAATAAATCTTGTAAATACTGAGGCGTTACAATGTCAAGCGCCTCACCTGCTGCTGGCAGTCCAATTTCGGCAATGGAGCATAATAACTCACGGCATACTTTTAGGCCTTCTTCTACATGGCAACTGTCATCCAAATGAGGATCGTTTACCAAGCCTTGCCATCCAGTTGTGGTTCTAGGTTTCTCAAAATATACACGCATTACCAAATACAAAGTATCACTCAACTCGTCTGCCAATACTTTAAGTTTTTTTGCATATTCCTTTGCAGACTCTACATTGTGTATGGAGCAAGGCCCTACAACTACCATTTTGCGTTTATCTACTCCATTAAGAATATTTTTAACGGTGGTTTGACCTAACTCAACAGTACGTATGCTTTGTTCGGTTAATGGGTAAAGTGCTTTTAAAGCGTTAGGTGTTAAAATAGGCTCTTCTGCTGCTATATTCTGATTTTCGATTCGTTGATCTGTCATAACTCAATATTATGTAATTTGTACTCTAGGTATAACCTACTAAATGGATGATATGTTTAATCTAAAATGCATTTAACCTAAATCACGGTTAAACTCATAAAAAAAACCGCAGTCGACAACTGCGGTTTTAAAACGTATATATTGTCGATAAGTTATTCTAATATAGTAACCCAACCATGTGTATCAGGCTCATCACCATATTGAATAGCCCTTAACTTGTTATAAAGTTTAAGAGAAATAGGGCCTGGCTCACCATTTTTGCTAAACACATATTCCTTACCTACTTCGAGGTCGTCAATTTTAGCAATCGGACTAATAACAGCAGCAGTGCCACATGCGCCAGCCTCTTCAAACGTATCTAATTCCTCGAGAGGAATAGGGCGACGTTCTGTTTTCATACCCATGTCTTCAGCCAACTGAATTAAGCTTTTGTTGGTAATAGATGGTAATATAGATGTAGACTGAGGCGTAACGTACGTATTGTTTTTGATGCCAAAGAAGTTAGCAGGGCCACATTCGTCGATGTATTTTTTCTCCTTACTGTCAAGGAACAGAACGGCAGAGTAACCATTCTTATGCGCTTCCTCACCAGCGCGCATGCCGGCTGCATAGTTTCCACCCACTTTCATGTTACCAGTGCCATGGGGTGCTGCTCTATCGTATTTGCGGGCTATAAGCATATTGGTTGGTTTAAAACCAGCCTTAAAATAAGGGCCTACCGGCATGACAAAAACAATAAACAAGTATTCCTCAGCAGGAGCAACGCCAATGCGAGGGCCAGAACCAAATAAAACTGGACGTATATAAAGCGATGCACCCGACTCGTAAGGAGGTACAAAGCGTTCGTTTAGCTTTATGGCTTTAATAACTGCCTCAATAAACAATTCTTCTGGCACTTGTGCCATTAATATACCTTCAGCAGATTCGTGCATGCGGCGCGCATTATCAACCACACGGAAAATACGGATTTTACCATCTTTCCCCTTAAATGCTTTTAAGCCTTCAAAGGCTTGCTGCCCATAATGAAGACCAGTAGCTGCCATGTGAAGGTTTATCTCCTCGCTGGTATGCGTTTCTAACTCACCCCACTTACCATTACGGTAATTGCATCTCACATTACAATCTGTTTTTATATAACAAAAAGACAGATTGCTCCAGTCGATATTGTCCATCTACGATATATTTTACTTTTGAGACTAAAAATTTCGTGGTAAAGGTAATATATTCAACTTAGAATATGTGTGCGATGCTCTTGTAAACTACGTTAAATGGAGCAAAAAAATAAAAAAGATGACAAACTAGCATGCATATCGTGCTTCCCTAAGGCATTGTAAGTTGCAGGATGCTGGTAAAATCATGTTTAATGCGTCTGTTTGTTTGAATATATTAAGCGAAATGGATTGTGGGAGAGGAGTTCGCTGTTCTAATATTCATCACAAAAAACCCCAACTCTTGCGAATGTTGCGCTTAGAGTTGGGGTGTTTGTTTTTTAGTAACCAGATTTTTATTTTCTGTAGGCATCCATTCGTTTCATGGCATCTCCTTCGTATTTACGCTGTAGTTGCCATAATGGTCGTTCAAGAGTTAATTCCCAAGCAAACAGTTTTTTGTACATCTCTTTTACTCGTTCAGGCTCTTTATCTGCCAAGTTTTTGGTTTCAGATACATCATTGGCTAAGTTGTATAGTTCGGCTGGTCTATCTGGGAAGCGAAGGAGCTTCCAATCACCTTCTCTGAATGCACCTTCACATTCACTTTTCCAATACAATTCGTGGTGAGGGGCTGCATTATTTTTACCTAAAACAAAAGGCATAATATCCACTCCGTCGATTTGTTTCAGAGAGTCTTTTGAACCGCCTCCGGCAATGAAGAATGTTGGTAATAAATCGAAGGTACTAATGGCTTTGTTGTACTCTGATTTAGCAGGCACTACGCCTTTCCAACGCATTAAAAATGGAACGCGAATGCCGCCTTCTAGAAAATTGGCCTTAGTGCCACTGAGTGGGTCGTTATTCGATGCATTAGCATCAGAAGGCCCTCCGTTGTCGTTGGTATAGATAATGATGGTGTTTTCATCCAAACCTAATTGAGTGATTTTATCAAACACTCTTCCACAGGCTCTATCCATTGATAGTGTCATAGCAGCTAAATCTTTTCGTTTGCCACTTAGGTTTGGAAATTCTTTTAGGTCCTTTGGGTCTGGTTCCATAGGTGTGTGCACCGCGTTAAAAGACAAAATGACAAAGAATGGTTTGTTTTTATTTTTCTCAATAAAACTTATTGTTTCATCAGCTAAGGCGTCGGTAAGGTATTTTCCGGCTTCCTTAAAGTTGCCAAAGCCACGCTCTAAATAATCTTCTTTTCGATAATTGATATTTTTTTCGTCGTAGTCGTTATAGCTACGAGCACCTCCTCTAAAGCCGTAAAATTCATCAAAACCTCTTTTTAATGGATGGAAACAATCGGCATTACCCATGTGCCACTTTCCAAATATGGCGGTTCTGTAACCGAGTTTTTTCATGTAATCTCCTACTGTAACTTGGTCAAGTGGTAATCCCATATCATCATCATCTAAACATGATTTTACCATATATCCAGGCACATTGTTCTCTTCAAAACCAAAACGCTGTTGATACTTACCCGTTAGTATGCCAGCTCGTGAAGGGCCGCATACGGCAGCGGTAACATAAGCTTGTTTGAATTTCATTCCCTGCTCTGCCAGTTTGTCTAAGCGAGGGGTTTTCATTTCTTTACTGCCTTGAAAGCCGAAGTCGGCATAACCTGCATCATCGCTAATAATAAAAACGACATTGGGCTGTTTTTGGCCATAAAGTGAAACTTGTAGTGTTAATAGTGCCAATATGGCAATACCTTGAACAAAGTGTCTCATGCTATTTAATTTTAAGTGATTTTTGTTTAATTTCTAGCAAAAATATTAGTGCTAAGAAACTTATAAAGAATAGTGTATGGATGCTATATTTAACGGTAGTTGTCATTTCGGGTAAAAACACAGTGATGAGATATAGAACTATGGCTGACGCTAAGTAAGTAAATACACGCGACAGGTGGTATGGTATGGGATAATGCTTTTGCCCCAATAAATAGGAGGCTAACATCATTGCTGCATAACAAGCTAAGGTGGCCCATGCCGAACCAACATACCCTAGGGTAGGAATCCATAAATAATTTAATATGACCGTAATTCCTGCGCCCATTACACCTAGCCACGCACCCCAATGTGTTTTACCCGACAGCTTATACCAGATAGATTGGTTGTAATATATGCCCAAGCAGATGTTTGCTGCCATTAAAATGGGTACTACTTTTAGTCCAATCCAATACGATTCGTTAATGAAGTATTTTACAATGTCGAGATAGAGTAGGACACCTAAAAAGATGGTAGAACAAACAATAACAAAATAGGTCATAATCTTAGCATACGTCTGCAAGGCATTTTTCTCCTTCTCTTGAGCAAAGAAAAAAGGTTCTGCTGCATATCGAAACGCTTGAATAAATAAAGTGATAATAATGGATAGTTTATAACAGGCCCCATACACCCCCAATTGACTCATGGTTGCTTCAGATCCGAGCGTGTCGTAAAGCATCCATTTAAGCATTACTCTGTCTAGTGTTTCGTTAATAATGCCTGCAAAGCCGAAGATGAGTAGAGGAAAGGCGTAAATAAGCATACTCTTTAATAAAGAGAAATCAAACCCATGACGAGCTAAGCGTAACTGCGGCATCAATAGAATGAATTTAACAAGTGATGCTACTAGATTGGCAATAAACACATATCCAACGCCAAGGTTTGGGTTGTATACCATATCTATAAACGCATTGGATTGACCCGCATTGTAATAATGCATGCAATACCCTAAAAAGAATAGGTTAAGAAGTATGTTTACCGTAATGCTTGCGATGTTAACCAAAGCAAATCGTTTGGCTTTATTCTCAGAGCGTAAGCGTGCTAGGGGAATGGCCGATAAGGCATCTAAGCCAAGTATAAAAGCAAACCATATGATGTATTCTGGATGATTGGCATATTTTAGCGTGGCCGCAATGGAGGGGGCAAACCAAGAAATCATGGTCACAAATAGTAAGGAGGTGCTAACCAATGATAAGATGGCGGTGGTGTAGACACTTTCTTTGTTAGCTCCTGGCTTAGAAGCATACCTAAAGTAAGCTGTCTCCATGCCATACATCAATAGTACAATCAGAAACGAAACGTAACTATACATCTCTGTGATAACACCGTATTCGCTCTTGAGAAACAAGGCCGTGTGTAAAGGTACTAATAGGTAGTTTAAAAACCGTCCTAAGATGGAGCTTACGCCATAGATGGCTGTTTGGCCAGCCAATTTTTTAATGTGGTTCAAAATAATAATATTAGATGCTGAACAAA
>QKIO01000053.1 GCA_003251015.1 Bacteroidales bacterium | reverse complement strand
ACATAAAACAAGATAAAGGTATTGTATCAAACAACATTTTCATTAATAATGCAAACGAATTGCCTTACGAGTCTATTGCTGGAAATATTAACGATTACATTAATTCAGGGAAAATACTTGGTCTTACAACAGCCACTTCTGCAGCCATTGAGGGTGGGAGAAATAACTTAGACTATCCAGATAAAGATATCTGGGGAAAAACGCGCATTAATCTTCCTGACATTGGAGCCGTTGAACTTAAGTAATAAATCATAAATTTGCATCACAAAAAAGCAGACACTACATATGTTGTTTCAAAAACCATTCATAAATAGGGAACTGTTTTTTTTAGAAAAAACATAAATGCGGAGTAAGCTGAAGTAGGTAATAAAAAAAGAGCTTTAGCTAAGTATTAAACTACCTTCACTAGTAATTAAGAATGCAAAAAAACACTATAAATCTAAGCTTCTATTCGTTTTTCACAAAGTACTCTTTAATGGATGATTATGGATTCAGTTCAGGATTTATAAGTAGAGTATTTAAGAAAATCCTACCATCCATACCTGAGGAAGGAACCGTTGAGTTTTTATTATTTAAAAACAAGAAGGACATTAACCCCATAATCAGTTTAATTGATTTTGAAGCTATTTACAGCACTCAAATACCTCAAGAACTTGATTTAAGCATCAAAGCACTGTGTTTGAAAATTGCCGCATTTGGGCTCGACAATGACATCAACCATAAATTCAGGTTGTTAAACCTAGAAAGTGATGCTTTTGAAACGCTCATATCTCAAATGGTTGAACTGGAGAGTTACGATACGCTTAAAACCAAAGAACTGATTACCATTTTGGATAGGATTGAGAATAATATTCTTTCGTTAAGAAGATTCAAAAGTATAATCGGCGTTAACCTTCACTTAACGATTGTTACGCGCAGAATTTTGGAATATATACAGAGAGTAAAAGAGTTGCTTGATTTAAAACTAAATATCAATTCAGAGACGCATTGGAGAGAAATTCTAAATAAACACAGTAGATATTGTAAAGAGAAGGACAGTTTAAGGGCATTTATTGTAAGGCATTTTGATTTATTAATATTTGAAGCGGTTGAACACACTTCCAATAAAGGAGAAAAGTACATTGCCGAAACCAAACAAGAATACTGGCAATTTTTACGCAAATCGATGCTTGGTGGTGCGCTGATCGCAATTTTTGCACTCCTAAAAATTTATATGGGAACTTATGAATTAAGTCCTATGGCGTATGCTTTTATTGCAAGTCTAAACTACGCCATCTGCTTTATTTTGGTTAAACAAATGGGAGGTATAATTGCAACAAAACAACCTGCCATGACGGCATCTACCATTGCAAAGAATATAGATAAAAATAACAATCTAACATATGATTCGATAAAAGAAATTGTAAGCCTAATAAAGAAGGCGCTGAGTAGTCAATTTATATCCATAGTAGGAAATTTTACAATGGCACTCGTTTTTTCGTGTCTCATTTTTAAGATCTTTCAATTATTTGGGATGCAGAATTCGTTAGGCATTGAGCCTGCATATTTAATAAAAGATGTTGTGCCTAGTATTCACTTAATTATTTATGCTGCTACCGCAGGTGTCTTTCTTGCCCTTTCGGGGTTAATTTCGGGCTACATTGACAACAAAGTTATAGCATCAAAAATTGCGTATCGAATAACAAATAGTAGGTTGTTTCTAAATAGCACTACTTTAGCAAATTTCGTTAAAACAAAAGGTGGCAACTTAATTGGCAATTTAAGTCTTGGTATCTTTCTTGGTAGTGCTTTCCTTTTAAGTTATATAACTCCGCTATCAATAGACATCAGGCATATTGCCTTTAGTACTTCTTATGTTGGTTATTCTTTTATGAGTTTACCATTTGATATCTTAACAATAATTAAAGCACTAGTGGGCATTATGCTAATTGGATTAACAAATCTTATAGTCAGTTTTTCAATCACCCTCTTACTGGCGTTAAAATCAAGAGGTGCAAAATTGTCATTAATCCCTCGTTTATTTATTTATTCAACACAAGATTTCATCAAGAACCCTCTTGAATATTTTATGATAAAGAACAATAGTAGTAGACTATTAAAAAGGGACAGTGATGATAAAACGACTTAAAATGTATATAAACAAAAGCAAGTTCAGTGGTTGTAGCCCTTTCTACTTATGTGTAACCCTAAAGGAAACATCAGACTATTCATTAGCAACCCATCAAGACAAAATAAAAACACATGAACGATAAATCACCCATCAGCGATAGAGGAACACTTATTCAACAAGCCTCATGGGTGGGAATGATTGGAAATGGACTGCTGGCAGCACTTAAAATTATTGTTGGTTTTATTGCCGGTTCTGCAGCTGTTATTGCCGATGGTATTGATTCGGCTTCTGATATTTTGGCCTCGCTCATTACTTTTTATGCCAGCAAGGTGTCGGAGATGCCACCAGACAAAGCCCATCCTTGGGGACACAAGCGAGCAGAGGCCATAGCCGCCAAAATCATTTCCATGATTATCTTTGTAGCTGGACTACAACTGGTGATTAGTACCGTAGGGATGCTTTGGAACGGAGAAGTACGCCAGATGCCAGGTAAGGCGTCCATAGCAGTTACAATACTGTCTATCCTAGGCAAGTCTGTCATGGCACTTTATAAGTTTCGCGTAGCTAAAAAGACAAATAGTTCCATGATGAAGGCCGATGCCATCAACATGAAAAACGACATTTTCCTGTCTTTATCGGTATTAATTGGATTAGGCATTACCTATATAACCAATTTACCAGTTATAGACACCTGCGTGGGTATACTACTGGGATTATGGATATTGAGAAGTGGCGCCATGCTTTCGTTAGAAACCAATACCGAGTTGATGGATAGTTTTGAGAACCATGAGGTTTATTATAAAAAACTTTATTCCATTGCCAATGAAACACCTGGCGTTTATAACCCTCATAAAATGAGGATACGTAAACTAAATAACCATTTAGATATCTACCTCGATATTGAAGTAGATGGAGACCTTTCGGTAACACAGGGGCATGATATTGCCAAAGATTTGGAAACCAACATTAAAAATGTGTTTGATGAAGTGTTTGATGTGATGGTACATGTGGAACCTATTAGCAACGAAGAAGATGAACAATTTGGTATAAGCCACAAAGACATTGATGTGTAACAAATCCATCCCTAAAAGTTCAAAATAATAATGGAACCGATAATAGAATCAATATTAGTTACAGATTTAGAAGGTCGCAAAATTGATTTAATGACTTTGTATAAGGGCTCACCCTTGGTGCTGATTATCTATAACAACGCCTGTCTTGGTTGCACAGGCAGAGCCCTTCCCCTAGCTTATCATTACCAGCAAACCTACAAACACCTCACTGTTATAGGTATACACAGTAATTTTGGTGAGGCAGTAGTGACAAAAGAAGATATAAAAAGCATCTTCACTTCTGGAGAAGTCCCCTTCCCCATTTACATTGATGAGAATCACCAGGTTTACAACCAGTTTAATGCCGATGGCACCCCACAATGGCTCTTGATTACCAGTGATGGCTATTTATATAAATCAATTTTTGGCTCGCAAGAAGGGGCGCAAAATAGATTATCCTACGCCTTGGAAACGTTGGTGTAAGTTTTCGTAGAAGGAATTACAATTTAGTTACACAAGCACTAAGTTATGTGTTATACAATCCCTTCAAACCAATTGTATTAACCTATTCCTTTTAAGTCAGCATAATTCGACATACTACCTAGCAGCTCATCTCCTAGTATAATTAACCAGCTGCTTTATTATTGTTGAAAATATTTTACCACACCCCTTCAAAATAACCTTCAAAACCAAAAATTACAACACTATTTTTAAAACACCCCCAATTTATTTTACACAACACTTAAAATTAATGCAAAATAATTTGCTTATCCCCCTTTAATATCTAAATTTGATGTGTCATTAAGAGACGAAAAAAAAGAAATACACAGTCATGCATTTAGCTACAGACCCTAAAAAGGGAGTTAAATAAAAGACAAAAGAAGAATAAGTAAAACTCAACAAATGATTTTTTAGGAAGAAACTTAAAAATAAAATCATGACAACTGGCAAAAGACATATAACAATCATTACCGCTTTGATGGTCATGTCTTTTGCGTTAGCCCTCCACCAAAGCGTAATTAAGCACTACAGAAATACTGCTACAAATGTGGTGAGTGGTTTGAGTGAATTAAATCAGCTATCATCAAAAGTTAAAGAATTAAACATCCTAGACTATCAGGACAGAAATATCTACACCAGTGAATCAATCTCTCAGGAAGGTTCTACCGAAGCACTCACATCTAAGATAAAGCAATCGTTTACACTAAAATTAAAACCTTATATCAAGGATAAATCCTTAGCTCATCTACTATTCTTATCAAAACTGGACTTTTGTGTTTTTAAGCAAAAGGCTCCCATCTTTCTATTTACAAAAACGTATCGCATTTAGACACCTTGTCTAAATACCCATTTATTTGTCTGTTTTAATCGTTAAAAAACACCACTTGATGTTTCCTAAAACGAATAAAAACAACGGATAATGGTTGTTCCTGGGCTTTCGTCCCAACACTTACCATAGAAAAAGAGTGGCTATTTCAACGAACTTGTTCATCAACAACAAGCCCTTGAATAACTCACAACACCCTAATTCGTGACTTTTGAAAAACTAATCAAAGTACGTTAATGACCTTGTCATGTGTTTTTTTTAAACACATAACACCGTTTAAACATCACAAATACAATCATAAAAAACTTGCCAACAATACTTCTAAAGACGACTAAAATTCATTAACACAGAAGATAAAAAGGTGATAAAACCCAAATCAAGATTGATTTTAATTAACAGAGTACAAACTAAAAAATTGAAACATGAAAAAAATTGAAGCAATTATTAGAACCTCAAAATTTGAAGACGTAAAGGCCGAATTGAAAAAAAACGGCATTGATTTCTTCTCTTATTGGGAAGCCTCAGGGGTAGGCAATGAGTTAACACGAGGACATCACACTTACAGGGGTACCATTTTCGATACGCAGTACATCCCACGAATACTGATATCGATTATACTCCGCGATGTTAATCTTGAGAAAACAGTGAATTGCATTGAGAAAGCTGCTTTTACAGGAGAGGTAGGTGATGGCATGATCTTTTATTCCGACATAGAAGGGTCGGTACGTATTAGCAATGGCTCACGCGGCGACGAATCAACAAAAGGTCCTGGCGACACTCTTTAAATCATTTGTAACACTATAAAACGAAAAAACATGAAAAGGTTATATATTTTTTTAACGTGCATTGCAGTAGTCTTTGCGTTAACAACGGTATTTCCGACCTCGGCCTATGCCGAAAAAGGTACCGATGCCAGTGGCGTTGCAACAGGTAACGCAAGTGATGTATCAGCAGCAGTGGCTGGAGAACCAACAACTCTAGAAGTAGCCGAAATAGCCGGTCATAACAAAGTGGCCATTAACATGATGTGGGTGTTACTTACTGGCTTTTTGGTGATGTTTATGCAGGCTGGTTTTTCTATGGTTGAAGCAGGGTTAACGCGTGCCAAAAACGCCGCCCACACCATGTCTATGAACATGATGGTTTATGCACTTGGTATGATTGGATTTTTCATAAGTGGATTTGCCATTATGTTTGGAGGTGTTGGCACCTTAGGAACCTTGGGTGGCTACACAGGCCTCTCCAGTGAATTTGCCATTAATCTATTCGGACATTCCTTTGGATTATTTGGCACCAAAGGCTTCTTCTTAAGTGGCGTGTACGATGTAGGCGTATTTGCTCTTTTCCTTTTTCAAATGGTATTTATGGATACGACAGCCACCATACCCACTGGCTCAATGGCCGAACGATGGAAATTCTCATCCTTTGCCATCTACGGTGTTATTGTGGGTGGTTTAATCTATCCCATTTACGGAAACTGGGTTTGGGGAGCTGGATGGTTATCTCAACTAGGTGCAATGTTCCACTTAGGTCATGGTGTAGTGGATTTTGCAGGTTCATCGGTAGTTCACTTAACTGGAGGGGTATTAGCCTTTGTTGGTGCGGTGATGATAGGCCCTCGTCTGGGTAAATTCAACAAAGATGGATCTGTGAATGCTACACCCGGACACAATATCCCAATGGCTATTATAGGCTGTTTCATCTTAGCATTTGGATGGTTTGGTTTTAATGCAGGATCCACTCTTTCGGGAGGTGATTTAAGAATAAGTGTAGTGGCCGTTAATACCATGATTGCTTCGGCAACAGGTGCCTTTGCTTCCATGATTTACATGTGGGTTTTTAAAACCAAAAAACCAGATCCTACCATGATGATTAACGGTATGTTAGCTGGCTTAGTGGCCATCACAGCGCCTTGTGCCTTTGTTAATGTACAAGGTGCGGCCATCATAGGTTTACTGGCTGGTGTTTTAGTTATTGAAGCCGCCTTCTTTATCGAACAAAAACTTAAAATTGATGATCCAGTGGGTGCCATTGCAGTACACGGTGTCAATGGTGCTTTTGGTATGATTGCACTAGGCCTATTTGCCGATGGAAGCTATGGTGAAGGTTGGAACGGCGTTGCTGGCACTGTAACTGGCTTATTCTATGGTGATGCCTCTCAACTATATGCACAATTAATTGGTGTATGCGTCAATATTATTTACGTAAGCGCAATTGGCTGGGCTGTATTTAAAGGAATAGGTCTAATAACAGGTGGCCTAAGGGTTAGTGCACAAGACGAACTTGGAGGACTTGACATACCCGAAATGGGCGTTGAAGCTTATGCTGGAGTTAAAATGGATAAAAATGCAGAAACACCTCTTTCAAGGTAATAGGAAATAAAGATTTACTTGGATAACATCCAACAAAGATGCTTCAGTTTTCTTTTTAGACCAAGGTATTGAGTTTACTCATGTCTTGGTCTTCCTATTTTTAAGAAAATCAACTATTCACTTTTCAATCGGTCACATTTTTGAGGGTGCCTAAAACAACGGTTATCACTACAGCCTCAACCGCATCTTAACGCCGTTTTCACCCGCTGTGTAATAGTCATCTAATACCCCCATCACCTCAAAGCCACGTTTTACATACCAGTTAATTAATGCTTGATTGTGCTGATGCGCTTCGAGTAGAATGTATTTGTAATGTCCCTCTTGCGCCAATTTAAGGGTGTGTTGAATCAACAAAGCCCCCACCCCTTTGCCCTGATAGGCGGGTAACACACCAATGGAATAGATGCGTAAGGTTTTTTTGTAGATAAATAATATCAAAGCGCCAACCGAAACGACTTCATCACCCTGATCGTCTATAATATAAACAGCTTGTTTGGCACTGGTCAAGCTGTTTTTTAAACTCTTAGATGTACTTCGTTGGCACTCTGGGAAAGCCGCTTTTTCGAGCGTTAACAGAAAGGGATAATCGGCAAGGGATGATTTTCGTATGATGAAGTTCATGACAAAAAG
>QKIO01000366.1 GCA_003251015.1 Bacteroidales bacterium | reverse complement strand
CCGCATTTCTCATGCTAATGGCATGGCCTCGTTTGCCGTTCGTAATAATCAAGAATTACTTGGTTTGTGGCGACTAGAACAACATACCTCACGACTAAAGGCTACCTTGGATAGTTTGGCACTTAGTTTCCCTGATTCGATGCCCCCCAAATTATTTATGGCTCATCGCGATACCGTTATCTCATTGATTGATACCATCAAATCTGCTTATAAAAACAACTTAAAACATGTTTTGCGTGTGAGTCGTTCGCCTTTGCTTAAAATGTGTGTATTATCGCAGAAGGTTGGTTTTTATAGCCCTTTTTCACCCATCGAAGACAGCAAAGATTTTGTGACCGTTTCACAATTGTTAGAAAAAGATTACCAATCATACGGACCTGCAGTTCGCTTTTGTGCTAGGGTCGATTCTTTAAATAAGTACTTAAATTATGTAGGTGTTTGCAAAGTTGGAGCCACCCTTCCAACCATAGCTATCCCTGCCGAGTCAGGCGAATTGATTTCTACCACACGTTTTGTAGATAAAGACTTATTGGTCATTGTTTGGTCTTCTACAGATTCGTTATGTCGCACACAAAACAGACAAGTGTTAAGTAGCACCATAGACGCTCGTAGAAAAGGGCTTGAGGTGTTTATGGTGTCATTAGATAAAGACACCGCTCAATGGCGAAAAGCAATATTTGATGATAAATTACCGTTTATTCATAGCTGTGATGCCAAAGGTCTTCAGTCACCAGTTTGGCGATGGTTAGGAGTAGATGAGTTACCTTTGTTTTTGGTTAAAAATAAAGTAGGGATGATAACCGAACGAAGCCATGATTTAAACACAGCCCTAAAGGCCCTCAATTTATAGGATAAAACTCTCTCATCATAACCGTTGCATTACTTATAATACACATAAAATGAAAAATATAACACTCCTTCTTTTTGTACTAATCGTTTTTACATCGTGTTTTAATAGAAACAAATACGTGATAGAAGGTCAAATTGAGAATAGTGCGGGAACCGTTTTGTATTTGCAAAAGCTTATTGAAAATGACCCGATTACCATAGACTCCTTTAAGTTAGATTCAAAAGGTAAATTTCTTTTTAAAGGTGATAAGTTAACAGAACCTACCTTCTTTGTGTTAAAATTTAACGAACGCAATTTCATCACTTTGCTAGCCGATAGTGCTGAAAAAATAGTGGTATATGCTAAATCAGAAAGTTTAGAGAATAGTTATGAGTTAAAGAATGCCATTGCATCAAGTTCTATCCAACTGCTCAATAAAAAAATGACGAAGTTAAATAGTGATTTATCAAGTTTAACCTCCACTTATAAGCAAGCCAATGGGGACAATGAACAAGCAGCCATTGAGTTTCAAGAGGCGTATGCGGAACGAATAAATGAATATAAGGCTAATGTGGCTCAGTTTATTATGGAAAATCCACGTTCGTTTGCTTCATACTATGCCCTTTTTCAGAAGACTCAAGATGGTATGCCTTTGATGGATGTAATGGATAAAAGCGACCATGTGTATTTTGCCACTGTAGCCACCAGTCTTAATCTTTTTTATCCTAAATCGTTACGAGCCAAACAGTTTTACAACTACGTTTTAAACGCGAAAAAACAGATGGCTCGCGAAAAAATTGCCAATCAATTAATGGCAAGTGCTACCGAATTGTCGTTTCCAGATATTAACTTACCAACTATTAATGGGGAAAAAATACAATTGTCGTCCTTAAAAGGTAAAGTTATTTTGCTGTCGTTTTGGGCTGCTTGGGATGAAAATTCACGTGCTGAGAATCGTAATCTTAAAAGATTATATGCAAAATATAAAAATAAAAACTTTGAGATTTATCAAGTGTCCTTAGACAAAAGTAAGGTGCTTTGGCAAAGCACAGTTGAAGCTGATCAATTGCCTTGGATACAAGTAAGTGATTTGCAGTACACCAATTCGGTGGCAGCTAAGGCATACAATATTAGTCGTTTACCATCTAATTATCTTATTTCCAGTTCCGGTGATATCATTGGTAAAAATCTAATTGGGAATCGTTTGGCTGAGAAATTAGAAAAGGTTTTGAACTAAACAGTGCATTTTGCAAACGTTATAGATTAAAACAACCGATTGTGGAGTTGCAACTCTTTATTTCTTTATTACACCTTTAGTAAAGTAATAATTTGGTTTAAAGGTGAAAAAACTAATATCTTTGTCCGTTTTTAAAAAAAACAAAGGAACACCAACACTGCATGCAACGTGAAAGAAGGTAAAAAAATATATTTTGCGTCCGATGTTCATTTGGGAGCTCCCGGAATAAAGAATCATAGACAACACGAAAAACGTTTTGTGGATTGGCTGGATTCCATCAAGGAAAGCGCTGAAGCGATTTATCTGATGGGAGATATTTTTGACTTTTGGTTCGAATATAAAACGGTTGTACCTCGTGGTTTTACTCGCTTTTTGGGTAAATTAAGTGAAATAACAGACAGTGGGGTGCCAGTTTATTTTTTTACGGGCAATCATGATATCTGGATTTTTGATTATTTAACTCAAGAGTGTGGAGTTAAGCTCTATCGAGAAGAACAAATTGTGACCATCGAAGGCAAGCAGTTTTATTTAGCTCATGGCGATGGATTGGGGAAATACGACCGGCACTACAATAAGCTAAAGTGGTTATTTACCAATAAATTAGCTCAAAACTTATTTGGATTTTTGCATCCCAACGTGGGTATGACAATAGCCAATGTATGGTCTAAGAAAAGTAGGGAGAAAAATATGCAAGCTGCCACTGTTGCTTATTTAGGCGATGATAAAGAGTGGTTGGTGTTGCATTCAAAAGACGAATTGGCAGAACAACATATAGATTATTTTATATATGGGCACCGACACATAGCGCGTATTGTGAATGTAGGCACTTCAAGCCAAATCGTTCACTTAGGTGATTGGATAAAGCACTTTTCGTATGCCGAATTTGACGGGCATGAAGTGCAATTAAAATTTTTAGAGAACAATAAGATTTGAATAGTAAAAGATAAAAAATGAAGTCAAAGTCTGAGATTTATGCTGTGATAACTGGTACTGGAAGTTACATTCCTTCGGTGATTATAGAAAATGAGTATTTTGCTGGTAACACGTTTTACAATGAAGATGGAACCGTTATCGACACACCGGGTGATGAGATTGTTAAGAAATTTCAGCAGATAACGGATATTTCGCAACGTAGATTTGCAGAAGAGAAATATGTAACGTCTGACTTAGCTACTTTTGCAGGACAAAAAGCTTTAGAGAGTGCAAATTTTGACCCTGAGAAATTAGACTATATCATTGTAGCTCATAACCTTGGTGATATTCGTCATGGTCAGTCTTATCCAGACATTCTACCAACTTTGGCTTCTCGTGTGAAGCATAAATTAGGTATTCGTAATCCCAAAACAGTGGCATACGATATTACGTTTGGTTGCCCAGGATGGACTCAAGCCATGGTACAAGCTAATTATTATATTAAAGCAGGTGATGCTAAAAGTGCCTTAATTATTGGTGCAGATACCTTGAGCCGTTCCATGGAACCACATGACCGCGATGCAATGATTTTTGCTGATGGTGCTGGTGCTGCTCTATTGGAAGCTCGTGAAAGTACAGAGCCAATAGGCATGCTTAAACATGTAGCTCAAACAGATACCATCGAACACCTAAATATCTTACGCATGAATGAGGCCTTTAACCCTGAGTTAAAAGCAGGTTGTCCGTTTTTAAAGATGGAAGGACGTAAGGTTTATAATTATGCATTAACTAATGTTCCCGCTGTGGCAAAGGAGTGTTTAGATAAAAACAACCTAACGCTTTCTGATGTTAAAAAAGTACTTATTCATCAAGCTAATGCTAAAATGGATGAGGCTATTTTAAGTCGCTTATTTAGACTATATGGTCGTAAGGATGTGGATTTAAGCGTAATGCCTATGACAATTGATAAGTTAGGTAATAGCTCGGTAGCTACTGTGCCTACTCTACTCGATTTAGTGGTGCGTAAACAATTAGAAGGTCACGAGTTAAATAGTGGCGATTATGTGATGATGACTTCAGTAGGAGCAGGTATGAGCATTAATGCTTTTATGTATAAGATGCCGTAACTACTCGGTATTAAAATATTTAAACCCGAGGCCTTCGCTTCGGGTTTTTTTGTGCGTAAACTTTTTGCTAACTATTCAGCATATAATCAAATCTTTAAATGGACTGTTAATAACATTTTTTGAAATAATAGACCCCCTCAACGACATACTCACATCATTGTTTTAACTTTGAAACGTTAGCATCACCATCATAAAATACCTGCCATGTTTTTAGTTTTTGATACAGAAACCACCGGATTACCCAAGAAATGGAAAGCGCCTTTAAGCGATTTTGACAACTGGCCTCGTTTGGTTCAATTGGCTTGGCAGTGTCATGACGAGAGTGGTAAGTTTCTGTTTGCTAAAAACCACGTCATCATTCCCCATGGGTATGAAATACCGGCCGACGTGGTTAAGGTACACGGCATTACAAATGAAATAGCTCATGAACAAGGAATTCCTCTAAAGGAAGCTCTTGAAGATTTTGTCAAAGATGTGTCCCAAGCCAAATTTATCATTGGTCATAATGTTGAGTTTGATGTTAATATTGTAGGCTGTGAGCTTCTGCGTTGCGACATGAAGGAAATAATGACTTCTTCGCCCCAATTATGTACTAAGATTGAGAGTACCGAGTTTTGTGGTATTCGTAATCTAAATGGAAGTCTAAAAGGACCTACTCTTACCGAATTACATCTTACCCTTTTTTCCATTCCTTTTCAGGATGCGCATAATGCAGCGGCCGATGTGGAAGCAACCACTCGTTGTTTCTTAGAGTTAGTGCGTGTAGAAGGTATTTCGGCAACACGACTTCGGATGACGGCCTTACAGCTAGAACAATTTAAGCAGGCTAATCCCACACAAATACAACCAGTTGGTATTGAGTTTACCTCCTTCAAAGTGGATGCTTTTAGCGACTTATCTATTGAAGAGGAAGAATTACGTATTGCAAACGCTGCTGTGGGAGCTGTGAAACATCCTTTTGTGCATTTACATGTGCATTCGCAATATTCAATTTTAGATGGAGCGTGTAAAACCTCCAGATTAGCAGCTAAAGCTAAAGAAGATGGAATGACAGCCGTGGCCATAACCGATCATGGCAATATGTTTGGCGTTAAGGAGTTTCATGTGGCTTGTAAAAAGGTTGGCATCAAACCTATTCTTGGAGTTGAGGCTTACATGGCACGTCGCGGTCACTTACGTAAGGATGATAAAGTGGATGGTTCTGGTAATCACATCATCCTGCTTGCCAAAAATCAAACAGGCTACCGCAACCTCATTAAATTAACGTCGATTGCCAATACCGTTGGATTGTATTATAAGCCACGCATCGACAAACAACTATTAGAGCAATACAAAGAAGGATTAATTGTATGTAGTGCCTGTTTAGGTGGCGAAGTATCGCAGCATATCTTAGATGGTAATTTTGAAGATGCTAAAGAAACCATCCGTTGGTTCAAGGGGGTTTTTGGAGATGATTATTACCTTGAGTTAATGCGTCATAAAAATGAGGATCCTGTTTTAAAAACTCAAGTGTGGGAGAAGCAGGTAAAAGTTAATAAAACCCTGATTGAGTTCTCTCGTGAACTTGATGTGAAATTGGTGGCAACCAACGATTGTCATTTTATTGATGAACAGGATGCCGAGGCGCATGATGTGTTGGTGTGTTTAAGTACAGGACGTGAATATGGTGACGAGAGTCGCATGCGTTACACCAAACAAGAGTGGGTTAAGACCACCGATGAAATGAATGAGTTATTTGCTGATATCCCTGAGGCCATCTATAATACTAGCCAGTTAGCCGAAAAAGTTGAGTATTTTGAGTTGAATGCAGATCCCATTATGCCTGATTTTCCTTTGCCTGATGGGTTTACTAGCGAAGGCGACTACCTGGTTTATTTAACCCACGAGGGGGCTAAAAAACGATATGGCGACCCTGTGCCTCCTGAATTTTTGGAGCGTATCAACTTCGAGCTAGATGTGATTATCAAGATGGGATTTCCTGGTTATTTCCTTATCACGCAAGATTTTATAAATTGGGCAAAGGATAACGGTGTATTAGTAGGACCGGGTCGTGGTTCTGCAGCAGGAGCCGCAGTTGCTTATTGTACGGGCATTACCGATGTGGACCCCATTAAGTTTGATTTACTTTTCGAACGTTTTCTAAACCCAGACCGTGTATCAATGCCCGATGTGGACATCGATTTTGATGACGATGGACGACAAGCTGTGTTAGATTATGTAACCAATAAATATGGTAAAGATAAAGTAGCACACATTTGTACTTTTGGCTCCATGGCCACCAAAAGTTCGATAAAGGATGTAGCTAGAGTACTTGGTTTAGATTTATCTGAAGCCAACCGCATTGCTAAGATGGTGCCTGAAGCGCCTAAGATGGATTTTAAAAAGGCCTTTGCTGAAGAACCTGCATTACTAAAAGAGAAGGATTCTTCCAACCCACTTATTGCCAAAACCATGCGTTTGGCCGAGATTCTCGAAGGCTCTGTACGTCAAACTGGTATTCATGCGTGTGGTATTTTAATTGGTAAAAATCCCTTAGACGAAAACATCCCTGTAATGAGCACCAAAGGGGAAGAGTTGTTAACAACCCAATACGATGGTCGGTTTGTAGAGGATATTGGCTTGTTAAAGATGGACTTCTTAGGTCTTAAAACACTTTCTATCTTTAAGGAAGTTATTAATAACATCAAATTATCAAAAGGCATAGATGTAGATATTAGTGCTTTGCCTGATGATGATGCGCTGACCTTTGAACTGTTTAGTAGAGGCGAAACTACAGCGATTTTTCAGTTTGAGTCTCCCGGAATGAAGAAACACTTAAAAGCGCTTCAACCCAACCGTTTTGAGGATTTGGTAGCCATGAATGCCCTGTATCGTCCAGGTCCAATGGAATACATCCCCTCGTTCATTGCTCGTAAACATGGGCGTGAAGAAATTATCTACGATCATCCTTTGATGGAGCCTTACCTAAAAGATACCTACGGTATTACTGTTTATCAAGAACAGGTGATGCTTCAATCTCGCGCCTTAGGTGGTTTTACTCGTGGCGACTCCGACTCGCTGCGTAAGGCCATGGGTAAAAAGATTAAAGAGATGATGAATAAACTTAAAGAGAAGTTTATTTCTGGTTGCCTAGACAGTGCCGAATTTATGGAAGGCTGTACTAAACAAACTAAAAAACCAACTGATTTAATTAATAAAATATGGAGCGATTGGGAAGCATTTGCTAGTTATGCTTTTAACAAATCGCACTCGGTTTGTTATGCCTATATCGCTTACCAGTCGGGATATTTAAAAGCGCATTATCCAGCCGAATTTATGGCTGGGGTTTTGAGTCGTAACCTAAGTGATATTACTAAGATTACCAACTTCATGGAAGAATGCCAAAGCATGAAGTTAGCTGTATTAGGACCTGATGTGAATGCCGTAAGTTTACCGTAAATAAAAATGGGGCAATTCGTTTTGGAATGGCTGGTATCAAAGGCGTGGGCGAAGGAGCTGTAGATGTAATTATTAGTGAGCGTACTACCAATGGTCCATTTACTGATATTTTTGATTTTGTGGAGCGACTACCGCTTAATACAGTCAATAAGAAAAACCTAGAATCACTAGCTTCTGCCGGTGCTTTTGATGGATTTGGAACCTACAACAGAGCTCAATTCTTTGCCAAATTACCCAATGAAGATGTGACCTTTCTTGAGAGTTTAATTAGGTATGGCAATAAATTTCAGGCCGATAAAAACTCAACTCAGCGCAGTCTCTTTGGTGATATCGAAGGGGGTATTGAAATGAAGAAACCAGATATTCCGTTTGTTGAGGAGTTTTCTAATATTGTAAAACTAAATCGTGAAAAAGAGGTTATTGGCATTTTTCTATCTGCACATCCCTTGGACGATTATAAATTGGAGTTTCGTAGTTTCATCAACACAGAACTATCAAAGTTGGATGACTTAACCTTACTCAAAGGGCGTGATGTGTCAATGGGGGGAATGGTT
>QKIO01000222.1 GCA_003251015.1 Bacteroidales bacterium | reverse complement strand
CTTATAAATACTGTTGAAAAAGGAGTTAACCGAGAAACAACGTTCGACGCAGTCAATGACACGAATTAAAAGGAAGTAGCAAGATAGAAGTATCAAGAGGATGGGCAGCTTGGTAAAAGGGTTAACCGCGAATTGAACGAATTAAAGGATTTACAGCTTGGGGAAAGGTTTGTCCACTAATTACACGAATTAACACGAATTAAAAGGAAGTAGCAAGATAGAAGTATCAAGAGGATGGGCAGCTCGTGAAAAGTGTTGCACTACGCACTAATTACGATGCACTCCCTTGCACTACGCACTAATTACGTAATTTAACTACTTTTCGTTATCTTCGCTTCAAATACGATTAGATGCCCAAACAGAAGATTTTTATTTTTATCGATTGGTTCTTGCCTGGGTATAAAGCGGGGGGGCCTGTGCGCTCTATGGCTAATATGGTGCAGCACTTGGCAGAGCAATATGACTTCTATATTTTAACACGTAACACGGATTATACAGAGACTATTGCATATCAAAATATTGAGTGTAATGTGTGGGTGTCTTTTCAGGAGGGGGTAAAGGTTTATTATGCCGATGTCAAACATCAGAATAAACGTGTTTATAAACAGCTGTTAGGTGACATCAAACCAGATGTGGTTTATATCAATGGAGTGTATTCGTGGAAGTACTCTATCTTACCTTTGTGGGTGGCTAAACAGATGGGGCAACATAAACTAATTGTGGCTTCTAGAGGGATGTTAGCCCGAAGTGCCATTGAGGTGAAAGGTGTTAAGAAAAAAATATTTCTAACGGCATGTAGGTTGTTGGGTTTGTATAAAGGCCTTACTTTTCATGTGACTAACGAGAAGGAAAAACAGGATGTTAAGCATGCCATGGGTGTGAATACCTTCATTTGCATTGCCGATAACCTCCCTCAAAAGAAGCTACCTACCTTAAAACCCATCATCAAAGAACGGGGGGTGTTGCGTTTGGTGAGTATGGCACGTATCTCTCCCGAGAAAAATACGCTGTTTGCCATCCAACGACTGGCTGACTTGGGTACTACCAACGGACACATCATCTTAGATCTTTATGGTCATATCTACGATACCTCTTATTGGCGCCAATGTGAGCAACTTATCACCTCCTTACCTGCTACTATTACGGTGCAACACAAAGGTACGGTGGATGCCACTGAGGTGAGTCAGACCATACAAGACTATCATGCCTTGTTCTTGCCCTCACGGGGTGAGAATTTTGGACATGTGATATTAGAAAGCTTAAGTGCTGGAAGGCCTGTGTTGATAAGTGACCAAACGCCATGGAGCCGCTTAAAACAAACAGATTGCGGATGGGATTTACCCTTGGACGACAAAGGGCTCTGGACAAGTGTACTGCAAGAATTGGAGCAGATGGATCAGGGTGTTTTTGATGTTTGGTGTGAAGGGGCTCGCAAACGAGCTGAAGACTTTGTGAATGATCCAGCTTTGGCCAAAGGATACGCCGAATTATTTTCGTAAATTGGTTAATCATAAAATACGAGGCAAATCAGCTTATTAAAATAGACCTGATTATGGCAGATGTTTATAAAACTTTGGAGGCTGTGCACTTTTATCACGTTTATAACAGGGGGATCAATAGTTGTCATTTTAAATCAGAACCACATTATAGGCATTTTTTAACGCTTTACCATAAGTACATTACCCCCATAGCCCACACCTACGCATGGGTGTTGATGTCAAATCATTTTCATTTTTTAATTCGTATTAAGGAGGATTTATCTATAAATATTCTAAGACCAACAGTTCTATCGACCCTGTGGAATTTGAAGCCAATAAATGGGAAACGATTCCTTTACCTGATAGTGATGTAGACCTGCCAGCGTTAAATGGAAGCGGTGACCTGCCAGCATTTAAAGGAAACGGTAACCCCACCAACGAAAATAAAACGGATATCGTGTTAAAGACTAAAATGCCTAACCCCACAAGCACTTATCCCATTTTTTTAATGCCTACGCCAAATATTTTAACACCCAGACTTAACGCCACGGAGCCCTTTTTGAGCGTGCTTTTATACGCAAACGGATTGACACAGAAGACTATTTTAGGAGAGTTATTTTGTACATACATAATAATCCTGTACATCATGGTTTTGTAAGCCACTCCATCGAATATGGATGGAGCCGTTTTTTAACTTATCTTTCGGAAAAATAAACGCAGCTAAAACGGGATGAGGTGCTCAAGTGCTTTCGAGATAAAGCCAATTTTGAAAGGGCGTTTGATGATTGTAAATCTGAGAGAGGAAGACCTGTCGGCATTTGAAGAAGAATAAGTTTTGCTTTTGATAAGAGGGGATGATAATTTTAAAAAATACAGATCGATTAAGTCTTGTTTAACTTCCCTTATTCATATTTTAGCAGTTGTTTTGGGTGTTTTTATAATATCGGATCATTGGATTTTAGGTGTTAGAAAATTATTAGACTATCATTAATTATGTGTGGAATAAATGGCTTACTGTCAAGTAGTATTGATAATGGTGAGGAACGAGTAGGGCAGATGAATCAGAAGATGGCTCATCGAGGGCCAGACGATCATGGTGTTTGGCACGAGCAGGGTGTGGCGCTAGGTCATCAGCGTCTGTCTATTATTGATTTGTCTGATAGTGGTCATCAGCCCATGGTTTCGCATTGTGGACGTTACGTGATGGTGTTTAATGGCGAGATTTATAATTATAAGATACTGCGTAAACAGTTTAATTACCCTTACCTATCTCAAACAGATAGTGAAGTTGTATTGGCAGCATGGACTCATCTGGGAGCCGGGGCGGTGAAACTGTTTGAAGGTATGTTTGCTATTGCAGTTTGGGATAGACAAACTAAAACAATGACTTTGGTGCGTGACCGCATGGGGGTTAAACCTTTGTATTATAGCCAGTGTAAGGATGGTTTTGTTTTTTCATCAGAGATACGTTCCCTTTTAGCTTCTGGTTTAGTGAAAAGACAATTAGATGCAGATAGTTTGGTTGATTACCTCAGGTATCAAACAGTACAAGCACCTCAAACCATCATTAAAGACGTTTATCTTCAAGAGCCAGGTACTATACTGTGTTATAATCCACTCCTAGGCACAATAGAAAAAACAGTTTATTGGAATTTTTTTGATAAAGCGGAAGTGGTGAAACCTCGCAATTATGAGGACGTTAAAAGTACCATTCGCGCCTTGTTTTTTAAGGCTGTAGAAAAGCGACTGGTAGCTGATGTGCCTTTTGGTGCTTTTTTGTCGGGTGGGATTGATTCGAGTGCCGTGGTAGGTGCTATGGCACAAAACTCAACGAATACGGTGCGTACCTTTAATATTGCATTTGCAGAGGAGGCGTTTAGTGAGGCCAAATACGCACGACATATTGCCCAGATGCACCAAACGCAACATACCGAAATAAAATTATCGCCCCAGCAGTTTCTATCGTTTTTACCTGAGGCTCTAGCTGCCTTAGATCATCCGAGTGGGGATGGGCCTAATACATGGGTGGTGTCTAAAGTTACGAAAGAGGCAGGTGTGAGTATGGCTTTATCAGGCTTGGGAGGTGATGAGTTATTTGCTGGTTATGCGATCTTTAAACGCATGGTTGTTCTCGAAAAATACAAATGCTTATGGCGCACCCCTCTGTTTTTGAGGCGATTTTTGGGGAAGTTATTAATTACGATAAGACCTGGGGTGGCATCCTTAAAAATGAAACACCTACTGTCGTTACCTCGTTATCGGTTTGAAGATGTTTTTGCACTATCTAGGCAGGCGCTGATGGATGAACAAATCGTTGACTTATTAAGTCGTGAGGTTTTACCCTCTCATCAAGCAGTGAGTTATTTACATGCACACTTACAAACCAAAACTACAACTTGTGTCAATAAGGTTTCGATGGCCGAGATGCGTACTTACATGCAAAATGTATTGTTGCGCGATAGCGATCAAATGAGTATGGCGCATGCCTTGGAGTTGCGCGTGCCTTTTATGGATCATGAGCTGATAGAATATGTGTTGTCTTTGCCAGATGCCTACAAGATGGGGGAAGGTCCCAAGCAGTTATTAGTAGATAGTTTACCCGATCTATTGCCCGATTATATTGTGAATAGGCCTAAGATGGGTTTTGAATTTCCTTGGCGAGAGTGGTTGAAGAACGAGTTGTTCGATTATGCCGATCAACGGCTACGGAGGATTAGTAAACGTCCATATTTTAAAGAAGAAGGGGTGATGGAACTATGGAGCCGTTTTACGAAAGGTGATCAGAGTATTACTTATTCGCGTATTTGGCCTTTGGTTGTTTTGGAGGAGTGGATGGAGTTGAATGAGATTAATTAGTAAGAGAGCCTCATCTTTGAGTGTGCATATAGACTTCATAATATAGATCCACATACTGCTGCGTTATCTTTTGAGGACTAAACCGGTTACTATTTACATATCCATTTTTAATTAATCTTTCACGATACACAGCATCTGAACTTATTTTATGTATCCCTTGTTGTATGGAGGAAATACTATAAGGATCTACTAAACAAGCCCCTTCGCCAGCCACCTCTGGCATGGATGAGATGTTAGAAGTAAGTACTGGACGGCCAATGGCTTGCGCTTCTAAAATGGGTAGGCCAAAACCCTCCAGCAAGGACACAAACGCTAACAAATCACATTGTTGATATTGCTCAATGAGTTGTTGCTGTGTTAGCCCATTTAAGATTTCGTGTTTAATTTTATTTTTGCGTAAAGCCTCCTTTTGCTCAGGAGTTGGGTACCCAATAATAACCAACACACAAGGTATACCAGTTACCGCTTCAATTAAACGATCCAGGTTTTTATTATGGGCACTGCCAATGTGTAAGATACGAGGTGTATGGGTGTTAAATAATTTAGGTGTTTGTTTAAAAAGAGGGGATATAAAATTACCAATGACTCTTATTTTTGTTGGGTTTACTTTTGTATGTCTTAAGAGTTCCTGTTTGGTAGCTTCTGACACCACCGTAACTAATTGCACACACTGTACAGGTAGGGTAATCCAAAACGTTTTTAATACCCATTTAACTATTGGGTTTGATGAATTGTTAAGTATACCTAGATCGTGGATGGTAAGGATGGTTTTTCTTTTTTTTAATGCCAGCGCAATAAAATGGATGTCACCGGTGATGTGGTTAATATCACCTTGGTTTTTTCTTGCATCCAGCATTATCTTAAGTCGAGGCCATAAGCCAGTACTGAACCAGGGTGCAATCCATGTGTTGACAGATAATACAGTAGGCAGATGCTGTCTAAGGCCATCAAAGAGAAATTCAAGACTAAAATGAATTGAAGAAGGGCGGCGTTGAAAATAGCTTAACCTAATGCTCATGTTAAATTGTGACTTTGAATTGTTTTTTTATCAACCAGAGCAGTAAAAATACCAAAATAGCGGCTTTAACCAAGTGGTTTAATACATCCAACAATTCTGTTTCTGCCTTTATCACTTGCTGAAAGATAAGGGGTGCCCAGATGAGGATGGTGGGATAGAGGACACTTTTTTGCTGTAGAAAGCGCCAAAACCAGCCGACAAAGAGGCCCCATACCCCAAGGAATAAAATACCTCCCCAGTACCCAAAATTAGCCCACCCTTCACCTGCCAGACTAATACCCATGGAAGTGCCACTATTTAGTTGTTGGCCTGAATATTTAATGAAGTTCTTTCGACCACCAGCTATGGCTTTGTCTGAATTTAAGAAACGGGGTACCAATGTGGCATTTAAAGCTTCTATAATTGTAGCACCTTCGGCAAAGGGTTCTTTTTCTGGGACGTGCCACATGATGCGAGAAATAATCCAACCTTGGTTTAAACGTACGTTCATTTCGTTTTGATTGGTGGGGGTAAGGATGGTACCACTTTGCCACTCTTGGGTTGATAAAGCGATAAACAAACCGAGCTCACTGCCTTGGTAGTTACCTTTCCATACAATATCACGCACCTTGGGTTTGATGGCTTGTACGGTGATGATTAGTAGAGCACCTATGATAAGTGCTATAAAACGTGTGAAATAAGCCATTTTAAATTCTCTGGCTACAAAAGTAAAGGTTAGTACGGCCCACAGGAAAAAATCGTGAAACATACCCGATGCAATGGACGAAATAAGTGTTAAGAGCATCACCCCCAAAAAAATAGGCCATTTATTATTTTTATCACTAAACATGAGGTAAATCACCCCAATGTATTTGATGTTGGTTAATAAATAAAACACAAAGGCCAATTGAACAGGGAAATAGGGCGATATATAATGTAAGACAAACCCACCGACGATAAGAATATAGGGCAAGCGTGGATAATTAGCGGTGAGCCTCGCAGCAGCCTGGGACACCTGTTCGATGGGTGTTTCTTTGGTGAAATAATGAATACCCAAATGCATGGCTAATAAACCCGGTACTACAAAGGCCATGTATTCGTTTTCGGGAACATACATGTAATACAGGTAATGGGTCTCGGGGGTGATGTAGTCTAACCAAGGTCCTAATATCCATTGCATGGCTGCGATAAGCAACATCAGCTGGGGGATGGGTATCTCGTCACCTATACGTCGGTTAAAATCCAGTGCCAAATAAGAACAATAGGCGATACCTACAGCCGACCAAAAGAGACTGCTGGTGGAGAGCATAAAAAGAAATAGTATTACAGCGATTGTCTTGATGGTAGCGTGTTGCATTCTTGTAAAATCAATAAGGTAATGAGTAAAGGTAGGGTTTTAAGAGCAGAATTGAGTTCGAAGAGTACCTTTTTCTTAGTGTTCTTTGCGTCTTCTTTGCGTCCTTTGCGGTTTTATATTTTAAGTTTTAACCGCAGAGTTCGCAGAGTTTTACGCAGAGATCGCAGAGTTTCTTTTTCTTTATTATTTTCTCAGCGTTCTTTGCGGTTTAATATTAAGGTTTAACCGCAGAGTGCGCAGAGTTTTACGCAGAGATCGCAGAGTTTCTTTTTCTTAGCGTCCTTTGCGCCTTATTAGCGTCCTTTGCGGTTTTATTTTATTTTTTTTAACCGCGGAGTTCGCAGAGTTTTACGCAGAGTATCTTTTTCTTTATTATTTTCTCAGCGTTCTTTGCGGTTTAATATTAAGGTTTAACCGCAGAGTGCGCAGAGTTTTACGCAGAGATCGCAGAGTTTCTTTTTCTTAGCGTCCTTTGCGGTTTTCTCAGCGTTCTTTGCGGTTCTAATTTATTTCTACCACAGAGTTCGCAGAGTATCTTTTTCTTAGCGTCCTTTGCGGTTATAGTTTTATTTTTTTAAGCACGAGTCTAAGAATCGATTCATAATCCCGTCCATCCCTATTTACTCGTTCGGTACCTTTTTTTGTAAGGATTTCCAATTCATCTAAATGATTTTGGTAATACCTTATTTTTTCGATTAATTCATCCATTGAATCATAAAAGAGGACTTCATCATCTTTGAAAAACAGATTTGTTTCGCTGTTGCGTTCCGTTAGCAAAGCTGTGCCGCATGCTGGTATCTCAAAAGTGCGGGTGGTATGGAGTTCGGGTATCCATTTAGAGATGGAGCCCCATGAAAAATGATATGAAGAGAGCGCTTCCACGTAAGCATCGCCATAAATACCTTGGCCTAAATAGTTTAAAAAAATATTGGTTTTGTTATTATTTACGAATGCGTCCCATTTAATACCAGCAAGGTAAACCATTATGCCAGCGTCTATCATTTGCTGCACGGCTTGTCCTCTTGCCTTTTCATAATGTCCAATGAATAATACCCCTTCTTTTTTATTTTGAAAGGGTGTTTTTGGTAAGTGAATGGTTTTATCAAAACCTTGTGTGGCGTATATGATGTGGTCTTCCGATAAATATTGTCTGAAATAGTCCAGTTCGTAGGCTTTGGTGGTAATGGCGTAATCGTATAAGGGAAGGGATGCTCTAAATAGATGTGACTTGTGAAAGGTAAAAGCGGGGTCGGGTGTAAAATGAACGAGTTTATTAGTAAGTGACTTGAGGTATTGAGTTGTTTTTGGAGTGATAAAGACGCCTTTGTCTACCCAGATGAGTGTATAACCATTTGATATTTTATTTATTTCTCCGCGTTCTTTGCGTCTTCTCTGTGTCTCTGCGGTTAAATTTGTCACTTCCTTCAAAATATACTTATTAATCTTGTCAATCAAAGGTCCTATTTTATAACGGAAGCACAAGGAGCGTAACAGTCGATTAGCACCATCAAAAGGGATAGAGGTGTTTATGACGTGGTAGTTGGCCTGTGGGTATAGGTTTTTTAGTATCTCACCTCTCATGCGTGAGGTACTGCCTAGGGGGTATTGACCTATGTATAGTATGTTCATGTGTTCTATTTTTTAAGCTTTAACCGCAGAGTGCGCAGAGGAAAGGTTAACCGCAGAGTTCGCAGAGTTTTTTTCTCCGCGTCCTTTGCGGTTTTATATTTTAAGTTTTAACCGCGGAGTTCGCAGAGCTTTACGCAGAGATCGCAGAGTTTCTTTTTCTTTATTATTTTCTCAGCGTTCTTTGCGCCTTCTTCGCGTCCTTTGCGGTTTATATTTTAAGTTTTAACCGCGGAGTTCGCAGAGTTTTACGCAGAGTTCGCAGAGTTTTTTTATTTTCTCAGCGTCCTTTGCGCCTTCTTCGCGTCCTTTGCGGTTTATATTTTAAGTTTTAACCGCGGAGTTCGCAGAGTTTTCGCAGAGATTGCAGAGTTTCTTTTTTTTTATTTTCTCAGCGTTCTTTGCGCCTTCTTTGCGTCCTTTGCGGTTCTCTTTTTCTTCTCTATTTTTTAACCGCTGAGTTCGCAGAGTTTTACGCAGAGATCGCAGAGTTTCTTTTTCTTTATTATTTTCTCAGCGTCCTTTGCGTCTTCTTCGCGTCCTTTGCGGTTTTATATTTTAAGTTTTAACCGCGGAGTTCGCAGAGTTTTACGCAGAGCTCGCAGAGTTTCTTTTTTTTTTTATTTTCTCAGCATCCTTTGCGCCTACTTTGCGTCCTTTGCGGTTACTATTTTGCGGTTCCCTCTTTCTTTACAGTTTATTCACCACCCTTTTTATGCCGTCCTTTAAAAAGACTACATTAAAATTTATGAGTAGACCCAATTTGTAATTACCCAATTTCATGTAAGTTAAGGTCTGTGCTAGATGCACATCGTTTAAGGCCTCCACACTCTTAAGCTCAATGACCACTTTGCTTTCGACTAATAAATCTATTCTATATCCACACTCTAGTTTAACACCTTCAAAAACTAATGGCATGGGTTTTTCTTTTTCTACATGTAAACCCATCTGTTGAAGTTTGTAAAACAAACATTCCTGATAGGCTTTTTCAAGTAGGCCAGGGCCAAGTGCCTTATGTACGTCTATGGCGGCACCAATTATGGTTGTGGCAATATCGTTTTCTGTCATAGGGATTTGTTTTAACCGCGGAGTGAGCAGAGTTCGCAGAGTTTTTTTATTTTCTCAGCGTCCTTTGCGTCTTCTTCGCGTCCTTTGCGGTTTTATATTTTAAGTTTTAACCGCGGAGTTCGCAGAGTTTTTACGCAGAGTTCGCGGAGGTTCTTTTTCTTTATTATTTTCTCAGCGTCCTTCTTTGCGTCTTCTTCGCGTCCTTTGCGGTTTTATATTTTAAGTTTTAACCGCGGAGTTCGCAGAGTTTTACGCAGAGCTCGCAGAGTTTCTTTTTTTTATTTTCTCAGCGTCTTCTTTGCGGTTCCTTTTATGCGGTTCCTCTTTTTGTCTTGTTTTACCAACTCATCCACAAAAGTCTGATACACCTCCTCACAAAAAAACTCTGATGCTTTATACTTTAATCCTTCTTTATCTCGTGCCTTTTGCCAATCAAACAACCCCATGTTTTCAAAATCGATGGGGATGACTTTGGGATACGAATCCGTAGTGTTATAGGGTAAAGGTCCTTGTAATACATCAGGGTACCACACATCTAAGTCACAGGCTAAGTATTCGAATAATTTATTGGGCGCATTATAGGTGTAGTTTTGATTATGGGCTTTGTAAAGAATCAATCCCACATGGTAACGTGATAGTAGTTGAGGCTGCTTGTTGTATTCAATGCCTTGTTCAAAAAAGTTGACCCATGGACTATCGAGTGCTTTAAAATATGTTTTTACATCCTCATAAAGGTTGTAAGCATATACATCAAACAGGATATTACCTTTTTGTGCTACTACCCATTCGCAAAGCTCCTTTAGGTAGGTGTCTTCAAAAGATAATGAGCCAACGTAAATGAGTTTAGTAGGTGTTGTTGATTGTTGATTTGATACTTGAAGGGTCTTTCGCCATCCACTAGGTGGATAATTGGGCATGACTCTCAGTTGCTCTTTTCTCAGATGAGGATGGTCTTGCTGAAAAAAGTGTAAGCGGTCGGCATTGGTCTGACTGATCCACTCAGCACGTGGGTATAAGCATTTTTTTTCCAGTTTGTGATAGTATTTCACCAGTTTCATGGTACTATCATACCAGTCTTTTGAGGCATACTCGTGGTTATGAATAAAGACTTTACACTTGCGGTTAAAAATTTTGGTGTAGATATAAACCGGCAAAACCGAATACGATTCGTAATATAGGATGACATTGGGTGTGAGTTTTAATAATCCTATTAGTGTGCATAGGTTAAAGTGGAGGTATTCGAATAGGCGGATCAAACTGTTGTCCTTTTCGTTGGGGAAAGGACTTCTATTTATTTTCAATCCTGCATCTTGATACTTGGAACTTGATACTTGATACTTTTTACGCCCTTTTACATTGTGGCTGCTATAAATACTTATTTTATCAAATTCATTTTTACGTTCATAAGCCAAATAATCAATTAGATTGGTAACTGGTGGGTAATATTCTAAAGGTAGGTAATGAACTATGGCTAACTTTTTCAGCATGGTTTTTAAATAGCGTTAGTATGAGGTTGTTTGCCGTATGAAATGATTAAAACTTGTGGCCTATTTGGGAGCACCCGATCTTTGTTTGCTTATTGATTCTCAAATAAGTTATTTGTTCGTTATAAGCTTATCTATTGTAGAGCAGTACGTTTGTACACTAAACTTGTTTGCTATAACACCTTGTGTCTTTGTGATCAATTCTTTTGGAAAATTTTGATTTATTTCTGAAAGCAAATCAAGAATAGCATCTTCCCAACCTAACTTGTACTCAAGGGTTAAACCATCAGTGCCAAAGGCTTTGGTTAATTCACCTATGCCGCTGGTGTTAAAGCCTATTAAGGGTAAACCATGTGCATAACTCTCAAAACAAATACGACCAAGGGGTTCAAAACGGTTTAAGTGCAAAACGGCATCAATGGACTGGTAGATAGTATCGGTATTATCGATAAAGCCATGAAATTCACATTTCGCATAGTGGTTACATTCAATCACCGACATAAAGTCTTTTACTTCTTCCAACTCGTCCTCAACATGACCATAAAAGTGAAATTCGAATGCCCTTTGCATTTTCTCCACATAAGAAATAAAGGCTTGTATCTCTTTTAGTCCTTTTGTATTGGTTACCCTACCAATAATACCTATGCGTTTGATCGGTAAGGTGGTTTTGTTTTTAGGCGTTATTAACTTATGGCTAGGATAGGGGTCGTAAAGTCTTATTGTTAGATGATTAGGATTGGTTATTAGACTTTTAATATAATCAGATACGGCTACTAGCGTTATGTTTGACTGAGGTTTGCCAAGGCGTGATGCGGTGGCATCTTCACTGATGCGTACATGAATAATAAACTTTCGATGTTTAAAAATACGTGCCAGTAGTTTGATGTATTTTACATGCGCTCCTTCGTTGAGATATAGAGTTTTGTATTTAAACAACAAACCTATAACTACATGAAGATATAAGCCAAGAAGAGATCCAAAACCTTTAATAGTGTGTTTGTTTTGTTTATGTAGCTTGCTTTCAAACAGACTTGCTTTAGGTACGTAAACAGTATGGCTTAACTGTGAGTGCTCTAAATAATCGAATAAGACTTGCTCACTGCCATAAAAATTGCCCGAAGGGCTGATTATGATGGATTGGTTAGTCATTTTTTTTATAGGTTATCTTTTTTGAATAAGCTATGGTTGGTTTTTCAACAAACAAGTAAGTTAAGTACGAAAAACCAATAGTTAACCCAATGGCAAGAAGTGTAAAAATAATTTTATATTCTATGGATTGAGGAAACTTATGAGCAATGTTAATGATAAAGAAGGCCGTTAGGGTATGCATTAAATACAGCGAATAGGAAATTTTACCAAAGAAATTTAAGACTCTGAACTGTTTGTGAGGGATTAAGTAAATGATGAGGTAGGTGAGAAGCACGATTATTGAAATGGCTAAGTTAAAGGAACTAAAAACACTGATGAACCCTATGCTTGATAATACAAGAAACTCTTTTTTTTGTATTGTTTTATTAAACTGAAGGGCCAATAGAATACCCATGTAAAATATGGGTGAGAAATGAAAAAAGCTCTCTTCGCCTAAAGGATTGATGTAGCTGAGTAGTAAGATGAATAAAAGGGTGATAATGCGGTAGAAACTGTTTTTAAGCAATAGGGGAAAGATGATTGCAAAAACAATATAAAACTGAAACTCAATGGCCAGTGTCCAAAATACAATGCTAATCCAACTGTAATTCGAAAATGGTATTAGGTAGCCTAAATGTAAGCCTATTTGTGTTAATGATGGTATGGTTGATACACCATTAAACGATGATTGATATTCTCTAATAAATGCATAAATAATAAATAAACTTAAGGCAAAAAGATAAGGTGGTTCAATGCGTATGATTCTTTTTTTGAAAAAAGAAAAGTAGTTTCTGAGTTTGTACTTAGCATTCAATAATGATAATGTAATAACGAAGCCTGAAATGATAAAAAATACTTCTACTCCATATTTACCATACTTAAATAGGGTGTTTAATACTTCGTTAGGGTAATAATTGTTTGAAACACAGATTAAATGAAAGGAAAATACCATTAATGCTGCGATGCCTCTTAATGGGAGGATGATGGAAACATAGTTTGTTGTATTTTTCATTGTTATACTTTAGTTGGAGTAAATGCCTATCTTTGTTTTATCAGTTTCAAAGGAGCGCCAGCATAAACACTATTTTTGCAAAGCGTACCTTTCACCACTGAATTGGCACCAATAATAACACCATCTTCGATTATTGTTCCAGGCAAAATGATACAGCCCTTACCAATCCAAACATCATTGCCAATCACTATTGGTTCTGAGTGGTCACCTTGGTGTTTCATAGGTTTAGAGATAAGGCTATGGTTATGTGTTGTGTCGCGTATACTTGTGTATTCTCCTATTTGTACATGGTTGCCTATGGTGATGCTTTTATTATTTTGAATAAGAACACCGTAGGACAATAGACACGAATTACCTATATGCATCTTTGAGTTAAGGCCAAACTCAAAGATGCAATTGTTGTAAATCACTAAATCTTTACCAACGTTTAAATTGAAGGACATGCCACTAAAGGTTACATTTTTACCAATGTGTACATCTAATCGTTTAAAATACAATGCTGATTTGTGGAAACGATAGGGATAAATACGGATACATGTTAATTTGTAAAATAACCACCTTAATAGATCGATGGTATTGTAGCTCGATAGCTTCTCTTTAAAGACTAATATTTTTTTCACTGATATTGGAATAAATACGTGTTTTTTGGTCTGTATCAAAAGCACACGAGAAATTAACAAATTTGTAATTCGAAATTAGGAATAACTTCCTAAAATCACCTAGTTTAAATTGGAATAGTTTTCGGAGTAGAAATCTACCAAAATCACGATTGTTACTTTTCTTACATAACTCAATCTCAATGCTGTTTAGAGGAAGTGTATTTGATTTAAGCATAGTGTTTCTAATGTGGTACGCCTCAGCCTCAGCCTCACCATTAAACAATATGCCTTCGGATGCCTGCCCCGCATTTCTGCGCCACCACGCAAAACCTTCTTGCACAATAAGTACCTTGTGCTTTGAGCCTAGCAAATGCTGAATGTAATAGTCACCAATGCGATACTTCAGGTCAAAACCTCCGCTAGCCTGTAGTAGTTTAGTGTTAAAGAGGATGCGGGTAAAGTTTAAGGCCATTAACGATTGTTTACCTACGAAATTTGCGAGGGTAAACTCTTTGTTATCTACTAAACAAGGGTAGATCATATTCTCATCCCACGATCGACCTATTATCATACTAATTGGTTCTGTGGGATAACTCGCAATGTTCTGCATCAAATGGTCTAATCCATGGGCATATAAATAGTCGTCTCCATCAATAAAAATTAGATATTCACCTTGTGCTAAGTTTATACACTTATTTCGATTAGCATATTCGCCTAAATTTGGAATGTTTTGGAAAGACCTGATGCGGGAATCAGTGTAACTTTGGATGATGTCCCAGGAGTTATCCTTTGAATGATCATCACAAATAAGTAGTTCTATATTGGTGTAAGTACTATTAAGCACACTATGGATAGCGGTTCTTAAATACTTGGCTGAATTATAGGTAACCATTGCCACTGTGATCAATGGCTTGTTTTGTTGGCTTTGGTCGTTCATTTATGGAAGAAGGTAATTTTTTTGATAAAAGTTAATGAGATTTTGTTGGTATTTATCACCGCCGTATATTTTATGGCATTCGTTGAATTGGTTATGATTAGTCGTTTGGTATAAATTCAAATCAGATTCCATTGTTTTTATGCAGCTGGTAATGTTACTAGCCATCAGCTCGTAACTCTCATACACTCCATGTAAGGTTTTGAATGGAGGCGTAAAAAAATCTTCATTATAAACCGCAAAAGAGACCCCCCCAGAAAATACCGTTTCAATAAAGTAAAAATCCAAGCCTTCACCAAAAGTGAGCATGTATTTGGCTTTTTCTATTAAACTTAAGTAATGTTTGTAGGTGATACCCGAAATGATTTCTACCTTAAAGTGGGGTAGGTCGTGTTTTAGTTTGGCTAATACTTCAAGTTTTAATTTCCCCTCATCGGGTGACACCAGTATGAGGTTTTCTTTTTTGTTATATTCTATAAAATTATACCGCTCAGGTGTGGCATATACCGATAGTTTATGAAGTGGAATGCCGAATTTGGTTCTTACTTCGGGTGTTGAGTACTGCTCGTGGGCAGTGGTTTGTGTGAGTATATACCCTTGTTTTTTTATGGCTTGAATCACTGTTGGCTCAGGCATAATGTCGATGCGCTGATTAAGTATGTTAAGGTGAATGTGTTCTTTTTTGAGATACTTAAATTGTGAATGTATATTATCTGTGAGTGAGCTGTTTACAGTGTATTCAGGTAAATGAAACAACACTTGCTCTAGATTTTTAAAAAGCTGCAGTTGATCAAAACGAAATACGGTGATGTTGTTGGGGAATTGTTCATGTTTTAGAAGTAAGTGAGCGTCGGGACGTGTCACCATGATGACCTCTGCTCCATGTATGTGTTTTAGTTTACGTGTTTCTTCGTAAATGGAGGCTATGGAAAGAATACCTCCCGAAATTACATCTTTGCCCGTAAACCAATCAGTGCCATCAACTAAAAAAACTATCAGTGCTTTTGTATCTGCCGAATAGTTTTTTTTCAGAAGTTCATTCTGCTTTTTTCGAATGACAACTTCTCGAAAGACTTTTTTGCGTTCGTTTTTGTAATAAATAAAACGAATGAGTGGTTTTATAATGTTGGTTATCATCTGGTATTAAATCTTTTTCGTATAAAATTATTGGCTGGTTCCTCGCAATACTTCCAAAGGATAATAGATAGAAGGTAAGTTAATATTAAAGTGATGACTATATTATCACTAACGAAACGATGAATTAAATAACTAGTCATACCCCAATGGACTAAATAAAGTGCATAAGAACTTTTACCGAGTATAATAAAACTCCTGGTACTAAGTATCCTACTTATCAAAGTTACTTCTGTTATTAAACCATAGAAAAGTAGAGCTATAAAAATTGGAAGTATCAAAATATTAAATAAATACCCACTGTTGGTTTGAATAGAAAATGGCAGTTCACTTGTTTGTAATAAAGGAAGTATAATTAGTATAGAGATAGATAGAGCAGTCAGACCCGTAAAAGTGAATGTTGGGTATTTTGATTTAGGCTTATTATCACTATTTACAATTTTAGCAAGGTAAATGCCTGCGAAGAATTCGGTAAAGCGACCAAAGTATGTTGTTATTTTTATGTGAGCAAGGCTATCAAAGAAACCATCGAGATGCAAATCTTTGAATACTAAGAAGACGCCATATCCTATTGATGCAATTCCAACTCCAAGAATACTTAAAGGTATTTTTTTTCTTAGGTTTAATATAAATAGAAAGGGTGCTGATAAGTAGAATAATTCTTCAACTGATAATGTCCAACCTTGTGCTATGCCAGTATATACATATTCAGAAGTAAACCCCTTTAGAAAAGTGATATTTAAGAAATAGGTGTAAATAAACTGATGCCAAGTTTCATTGTGCGCTATAAAACCCAACATCATAACAATGGTTGTCCAGAAAAAATACAAAGGGTAAATACGTGCAATTCTATTAATGATATATTTTTTAAACCATATTCGATTTATACCTAAGTTATCTGCATATCTATGCCAGATTAAGAAACCGCTTAAAACAAAAAAAATATTAACACCAATATTTAGCTCTCTAAATAGGGCATTAATATAATTACTTTCGAATTTGCCTTCTAATAAATGATGTAAAACAACCATAAGAGCAGCTATTGCTCTTATACCTGTTAATGCGGGGAAATATTTATTTTTCACTTGGCTGGATTTCCTTTAACTATTAAATTATCTAATACATCTTTTGTTACCACCGCCCCAGCACCAATGGTGCAATGATTACCAATGGTAATGCCTGGCAGAATTACCGCTCCAGCGCCAATAAAAACGTTGTTGCCTACCTTTACCTTACCCAATAGTATAGCTCCTGGACCTATCTCGCAGAAGTCGCCCATGGTTACATCGTGGTGGATGTTGCAACGGGTATTAAGCAGGGCTGCTTTGCCAATGGTTACAGAGCTGCTCACAAAAACAAACTGCATAGCATTTAGTCCGGCTCCAAACTGAACATCCGTTTCGGAAATGCTATTGTTGTGAGCTATTAAATGACTTTCAGTGCCCCCACTGTTTAAGGCTAGCTCTCTCATTTTCATACGTGTTGTAACACCACCAATGCCTAATACAAAGGCGGTTGATTGGGTGTTGTACCAGTTTGTTAAAGCTTCTTTATTTTGTATGATGGTGTATTTTTTAAACAACTCAGATATTTCGTTTAAAGGTGTCACATCGTTGTAAAAGGCAATTGGTTTTCTGTAGTTGTTGTTTAACAACACATCCAGTACTTCTTTGGCGTGACCACCTGACCCCATTATAAGCATGTATTAATATTTCAAAGTTCTGATAATAATACGACTAATTAAATCTTGCTCTTCGTTACTTAGCGTGTGATACATGGGTAGACAAAGAATGCGTTTGCTGATGTCGTTGGCAAGTGGTGTATCTTGTTTGTTGAGGTAATCTAAGGTAGAAAGAGAAGGGTAAAAATACCTGCGAGGGTAAATCCAGTTAATCTCCAACTCGCTTTTTACCTTTAGTAATTCCGCTTCGCTTTTGAATAAGATGGGGAAGTAAGCGTAGTTATAGTCTGCATCTTGGTTTATTACTTGAAAGTCCACCCCTTTGTTGGTCAGCGCTTTTTTGTATAAAAGGTATTGCTCTTTTCGTTTTGCTAATATCTCGTTGGCATATTTTAAATTACACAAACCCATGGCTGCATGGAACTCAGAGTTTTTGCCGTTGATGCCTATGCCATCAAAACTCTCAGATGTTTTAAACCCAAAATTGCGTAGTTTCGATAGTCGGTAGGTGAGTTCAGGTGATTTAGAAACCACAGCACCCCCCTCCACGGTATGAAACAACTTGGTGGCGTGAAAACTAATGGTGCTGATGTCGCCATATTCCATCACCGAGCGTTTGTTGTATTTTACCCCAAAACAATGTGCCGCATCATAAATCACCTTTAAGTTATGTTTTTGTGATATTTTTTCAATGGTAACAATATCACATGGGTTACCAAATACATGGGTGGCTAGTATGGCTGTTGTAGCAGGGGTGATGGCCGCTTCTATCTTTTGGGGGTCTATGTTAAGGGTGGCCGCATCAATGTCTGCAAACACGGGCTTGCACCCTTCCCAAATAATAGACGTGGTGGTGGCTATAAAGGAAAAGGGGGTGGTGATAATTTCACCTTTTAGTTCCAAGGCTTTGATGGCTATTTGCAAAGCAATGGTGCCATTGTTTAGAAACAACAAATGATCAAGACCTAAATAGTCTTTTAACTTCATCTCTAATTCACTCGAAAGAGGCCCCATGTTGGTGAGCCATTTCTTGTCGTATATTTTGTCGATGTATTTAAGGTATTCCTCTTTGGGAGGAAGAAATGGGGACGTAACTTGTATCATATTAGAAGTTTTTCATTTCTGCTTTGAGTATGTTTATTCTTGAAATTATTTGATTTTCATAAGAATAAATATTTTGAGTGCTTTTTAATCCCGCTTGAGCCAGTGTATATAATTTGTCAGGTTCTTTTAGGTATGTTTCAATTGACTCAGAAATTTTAATGGGATCATTTTCTATAAAAACACAATCTTCACCGTTCCTATAGTATAAGTTTTGTTCTAAGACATCGCTTATAAACATGGCCACACCATTTGCGCTAGCCTCCGTACATGAGGCAGTAGGGAAGCCATCAAAAGCTCCGTTTTTCAGTGCGAAAGGCCTATTGGGTGATAAAATAATATCTTTGTCTTTAAAAAATAATTCAAATTTGTCGTGGTTAATAAAACCATGAAATACGATGTCTTTTATGCCAACCGTACTACAATCTTTTTCACTGTAAGGTCCAACAACGTGTACTTTAATATTAGTGAACTTTGAGCTTAATATTTTCAAACTTTCAATAAAAAGGTCATACCCTTTATCATATCCTTGCGCCATGTTTTTATTGGCAATAAAACAGATGTCAAATGTCTGTTTGTCTATGCCAAATAACTTTTTATTATTCCAAATATTTTGGTTCATAGGTGCAGAAACAACACCATAGATAAACTCGATACATTCAGGGGGGCAAAAGTTGTTATCTAATAAATAACTCTGTGTAATCTTTTGAGTTACTATAACTTTTCTAAAATAAGGACTTGCAAAGATTCTTTTAAGCCTCTTGTCCGAATCTGATTGGTTGAGGTAGAATCCACCACCTGGATATAGAGTAAAAACAAAAGGTACTTTATTTCTTTCTATATAGGGAAGGTATGCATGTGTAATATTTAAGAATAGGCTATATATGAGTTTACTCTTAAGTAGTTTATGGTGTGTTAAGACTAAGGTATTTGGGTCATACGCTTTAATTACATCTATAAGTGTTCTTTTGTCATGCACAGCCCCTAGCGCATCTCCAGAGCTATAGATATGCACTTTCTTAAATGTATTAGTGTAGCTTTTAAATTCTATATTTCTGAAAACAGATAAGGGATGAGGGTATAAATCGTCCAAAATAATTAAATCCTGTCTTGGAAATAGGAATACTATACGATATTTTATTTCATCAATTAGGCCTGTCAGTTTTCTAATTAAAGCTTTACTAGTTGTTTTCATAGCTTAAGCTAAACGTTTGATGTTTCAATTGTTTCATCATAAAGTTTTTTTAATCTCATTTTAAAGGCTTCTTTACCGTATTTGTGAATGACAGAATTGCGTATGGTTTCAGGGGTAAATGTTTTTTTCTTTTCATATATCTCAATGATGGCATTAGCAAGGGCTTCATAATCACCAATATTACACAATATACTGTTCTCATGAGTACTAAAATCTTCAATACCACCGTTGCGGGTAGACACTACTGGAACCCCACAAAACATAGCTTCTAATGTGGCAATGCCAAAGGTTTCATTAATGCTAGTTGCTAAAAAAATATCTGATTCCTGCATTAATATCACCATTTCATCTCTAGGCACTTGAATTTTAAAAGTACAGTAATTAAGTACATTGTATTCTTCTGCTATTTTTGTTAAATGTTTTATAGAGTCATCTCCATAAATTTGTGTAACCGCGACAATGACTTTTAAATCGTCTGTTTTAATATTTAGTGATAAGTACTGTATTGTTTTAAAAAATGTTTCCCAGTCTTTTGTATAGCCAGTATGTGCGGCAGTTAATATGTTAATGTTTTTTTTGTTGGACTTTTTAATCATTATTTTGAATATATCATCATTTACCATATTCCCAATTATGAAAGGATCACACCTAAATTTGTGAGATAATAGAAATGCTTTTAAGTAATGACTTACTACTGCAACTTTTGTTGCTCCTTCTATGGACGCACGATATTCATGCATCTTTTTTTTAGTGATGTTTTCATCTTGGATAAAAATACAGTTTTCAGTTAATAAATTTGGAATTCCCAAAGCTCTTGAAAGGTATAAGGCTTGTAGTCCAGTGTGTTCTGCTGTTCTAGAATGAATTAGTTTTGGTGCCCATTCTTGTTTTATTAGTTCTTTAACAACGTGTTTATAGGCTAAGTTTTTTAAGGTGTTGTTAAGTTGCTTGCTAAATAATTTACTCTGATAATAGTAGACTCCATTTGCACATAATGTACCACTTACTATTTTATCATCACAAGTTTTATATAGTGGATAAACAAACCCTATTAAAAGATTTATTATGAATCTTTTCAATCCCATACCAGGTAAACAATAAACAATTCTAATGTCATAGTATTCCTGCATTAATTCAGACTGTTCCTTTACCATTGAGCCTACAATTTCGGCACCTTTAGTAGGGAAGTATGTTGGTAGTATTAGTATTTTTTGTTTCATGTTTTGATAGCTACTATAAAAGGAGGGTTATTCTAATAATGATTTATTGAGTTGTAATATGTTGTAATGGCTTTCTATATGTCTTCTTCCATAAGTCCCTATTTTTTTCCAGTTTTCTTTTTCGCCAATTAAAGCGTGTAATTTTTCGGTGATTGATTTCACATTTTTAGTTTGTGCAATAAAACCATTTTGGTCTTCAATTACTAATTCAATCACAGAGCCCACATTAGTTGCAATTACAGGCAATCCGCAAGCCATTGCTTCCATTAATACAACAGGAAGAGCTTCGGCCTCGCTGGGGAGAAAGAAAATGTCGGATTGTTGCATTAGTTTGCTAATTTCATTTTGTTCCTTTGCCCCAACAAACTCTATATGCTCTTCAATATTTAACTTCTTGCTGAGTTCTTTTAGCTCATTAAGTAATACTCCAGCACCAACAATTCTGTAGTTTATTTTATAATCAAATTCGTAGATGAGTTTAGCAATGGCTTCAATCCCATATTTATAACCTTTTTCCCATACCAAGCGGCCAACACTTAATATTTGGATGGTATCGGTGGTGTTGTAGTTCGTTTTCTGAGTAAACTTGTTCAAATCAATGCCAACAGGATGAAATACAATTTTATCTTTAGGAAAGCCAAATTCAACTAAATGTTTGTAATTGTATTTAGATATTGATTGTATTTTATCGGCATACTTAATTAATCCATTATATACATTGCCTCCCTTTTCAATGCCATGCCTTATATCAAAACCATGAAACATGACTTGCATTTTAAACTCAAACTTTAGTTCTTTTAAAATGACTGCTTGGTTGGCAATATGGCCAAAGTGGCATTGTAGGATTTCATAGGGTTTGCCCAAATAGGGGGCAATGGTGTGTATTAATGTGAGGTCTAGTGCTTTTTTGCCATACTTAAAAACATTAAGCGCTTGGCAAATCTGCTTTTTATTGGTGTGCCAATGGTTTCCTATAATTTTAATAGCTTCAACAAAGCGCTTCCATTTACCCTTGGGTATTGAAATATTACGATCTACCACATAGTCTCTCAAATGGTATTTCTTTACGTCTTCTATTTCCCAAGCTTTCTCATCAGGATTAGGAAGGCAAAATATCGTAACCGTATGCCCTAAATCAATCAAACCCGTTATTTGGTTTCGAATAAAGGTTTCTGATATGGTAGGGAAGGTATGTAAAAAGAAAGCTATTTGCATTGGCTTCTAATTTTTTAATAATGCTTTTAACCTCGCTCTAGGCCTAAGTGCCAAACGAAACTGTATCCAGAATTGTGCTGTTTTTAATTGTAGCCGTTTGTAAATATTAGGCTTTCTTATATCTCCATATAAAAGGGGCTCACCTTCTAATACAATACTTTTTGGAATATCTATTTCTTTCGTCTCATTGTTCTTAAAGGAGTGTAATAAGTCTGCCCATTTTAGATGGGTTATTTCGGTGCTGTATTTTTCTTTGATAGTTTGTATAGCATTTTGAGACATCTGTTTCCATAATTCTGGATCTCGTTGTAGTCGTTTCAGCTTTTCTTGGTAGTCTATTTCCCTGTCAGTAACAATAAACCCGTTGACGCCATGTTCAATTAGTTCGGCAATACCACCTTCTCCAACATAGCAAACTGGTACAACTCCAACAGACATCGCTTCCATGACTGCTATCGGCATGCCTTCATAATCACTCAATAAGGTAATGACATGATGCTCTGCAATCTTATTTATTATTCTTGTAGGTGGAACAGCTGGTTGCAATGTTACTTTATCAGAATTATATTCAGTCACTATTTCAGAAACATCCTCGAGAAAAGGGCCGTCACCAATAATATTGAAATCTAGGTTCGTGTTTTGTTTAGAAGCCGCTATGAATGCATGGGTTAGTTTAATTATCTGTTTGGCTTCAATAACAAGTCGACCTGCATATATTATTTTCAGTCTATTGGTTGGGCAATTCGATGTTACATCGCTTATTGGAGTGCCACAAGGTATAACATACCCATTTGCTTGTGAAATTTCATTTATATAGGATGATACAGCTACAGTTGTTGTGAAATAATCACCTATATGGTTTGTTATAAACTTATTAAATACACCCTTAGTGAAGTTATCGTTGGAATGGAATACTGGTATACAAGCAATGTTAAACTTAGTTAGATATCTGGCCGCATAATAACCAGCAACAGTTAAGTTACCTATAACCACTTTGATATTATGCTGTTTAACTATCTGTAGTAAAAAATTGACCTGATCTTCAATGTATTGATGTTTACTAATACAATATGTTTCAGTATTAAGATTGTTTTCTTCAAAGTATTTTATTGTGGGGCATTGTGATAATTTACCTGTGTAAAAGAATAATGTGACAATTTCAAATTTGTAATTTATTGTAAGGTCTAATATCAACCGCTGAATCCAAGCATTGGGTCCAGTAGCTATATGACCAGGTCTATCATAGGCGCAAAAAAGGATTTTCATTTTTGTAAAGGCTATTAAAGTATCTTAATGACTAAAGGTAATGGTAGTAATGATAAAGTCTTAAATGCCATTCCCTTTATGAAAGAGGGTTGTTCTATGTCTTTGTATTGACGCAGTAAAAACACAGCAGGCATTTCAGCTTCTAACATTTTGCATGTATTGGCAATGGTAGTAAATGACTTTACATATTGATTTACCTCCTTATTATCGGCATAAAAATAACTTCTTAGTGTTCTGTATAATATTGGAGGTAATGATAGTATGGTAATGTGTTTATGATAAGAGGTACCGTAATCACCTTCTTTAAGTATTAAACGTCTGCCAATAACGGCCTTTTTAGGTGTTTGTATGACATCGGTTTGAGTGAGTCTTAAGTAGGCTAGTTTTAGTTCATCTTCTACGCTTTTTCGAGTTTCTTCGTAGGTGTCAAACACTTGGTCTCGTAATTGTGCGCTTGTTTTCAGACTTTCGCCTGCCTTACCATTAAGGGCATGTAAATTATCAATGGAGGTATGTGTATTTTTTAAACGCAGTAATAAAGACCTTAAACCTGTTTTATCGGCTACTTTCACCTCATATTCTAAGCCAGGCAGTAAGAATATGGTCCATAGTATATTTAATGTTTCTATGTACTTGGGTTTAAGTTCAACCTTAAGTACTATGTTGTTTTGGTTATGGCTGAGCTTGAGCTTGTAAATCGTGTGCACATAAGGTAGGTTTGTTAGCATGGATTCGGCAACACAAATAGGAGGGTGTGTAAAGACGTATTTTAAGTCTTCACAGTGCTCGATGAAAAGACGTACTGCTTCTTGCCCTAATTTATAATCCTCGTCTGCAAAGCAGATAAACACATCTAAGTCTGAGATGCCCGGGTGTTTTATTTCGCCAAACTGCCCCACCATAATTGCTTTGTTACTAATGGCAAAGGTCTCCACTTGCTTGTAGGCTGTTTGGTACTCTTCAACTGTTTTTTTTACAAGCGTAGCAGCATCCAAATGGTTTACGCATTGCTTTATAAAGTTACCAACCAGTTTTGAGTCAGGCACTATTTCAGATAAGGGTTTGGAATCTATAATTGGAGCATGCTCTTCTGCATATTTTTGCCATGCTCTAAGAGGGATAGTTTTCTGGTGTGCTTTAAAGGCTGAAAACGCGTTTTCTTCAGTTAATAAGTTCCAATTTGTTCTTAGATCAGTAGCCCATTGGATAAGAGGCAGTGCGTCCTTATCAAATAAGGTATGTGCATTTAGTATGGCCGTTCTTTTATCTGTGTTTTGCCCTTGTATTTGTTTAATCAAAGGCGTCAATAACACCACTGAGCCAACCAATCTTTTTAGATTGTAGATATTAATTGTACCATCGTAGTAATTTTTGAAAAGCTTATCTATCCATACGCAAAAACCACTAATGCTGCTGCTTAGCGTATTAAAACTTTTGTTGTGGTTTATTTCTGCTTCCATGGTATTCGATCCCACAATACAAATTGAATCTTCTAAAATGAAGAGTGGTATGACTGCATTGTTATAATCTTTAAGCTGCGATTTGTAGGCTTTCCAATGGCCGTGATGCTGAAGTGGGTCTATGCGATAAAACTCATCTTGTACTTCAAGCAAAGTGATTTCAATTTTTTCTAACTCATCCTTTGTAAGTGTTAGGTCATCAATAATTATAAAGTCATCAATGTCAGAAAATTCAGTGGTGGTATTATCTGCCCAGCTCCCATGTATAAAAACCTGAACGCCCTTCTGATTTTTAAGTGGTTCAAAGATCGATTCTATACTAGGGTGTAATGAACCGTTGTTTTTTGCTTCTATTTTAATACTCATAGAATTTGCTACTTCCATTCAGGTTTGTAAGCTATTAAACCCCATGCCCCGTTGTGTATGTTATCTACGTTGTATGGTATTTCATTTACAGAAAAGGGCAGTACATCCGTTAATTGATCAATGAAAACATTCCCTTTACGCATTGATAAAGCAATTTTGTAATCTCCTGGAGTAAGTGTGAAGTTATTAAATGCTATTTCAATGGTCTGTTTTTTATTTGCATTAAGAGAATAGAATTTGTCAATATCACCACTTAAACAACTAGCGATATATACATCAGCAGTGTTTTCAAATCGCACACCTATATTTATGTTACTAACGTCTTCGGATGCGGCTACTTCTATTTTTATTTTGAATGGTTCACCATACCGCAATGAGTTCACCATCTTTTGTTCGTTGTTAACAATTTCGCCATTAGTTATTTTGGCGGCTAAGCCATACCCTGTTTTTCTATCTAGTTTAGCTAGTTCAGTGCTTTGTGTTTGAATATTAGATTTGATGTATTCTTTGGTTACATTTTCAATGTTGTTATCAAGAGTTATAAAGCCATTTTGCAGCATTATACCTCTATTACAAAGCTTTTGTATGCTGGCCATATTATGACTCACAAACAACACCGTTCTGCCTTGATTTTGGCTCACATCCTGCATCTTGCCAATGGCTTTCTTTTGAAATTCTGCATCCCCCACGGCTAGTACTTCATCCACCACCAGTATTTCGGGCTCTAGGTGAGCGGCAATGGCAAAGCCCAGTCGTACGGTCATACCGCTGCTGTAACGTTTAACAGGGGTGTCGAGGTATTTGGCTACGCCAGCAAAGTCCACTATGGCATCGAGCTGTTTGTCAATCTCCCACTTACGCATGCCCATGATGGTGCCGTTCATGTAAATGTTTTCACGGCCAGTCATTTCGGGGTGAAAGCCGGTGCCTACCTCTAAGAGGGAAGCCATACGTCCTTTTACCTTGATGCTGCCGGTGGTGGGGGACGTTACGCGGCTGAGGAGTTTCAAGAGGGTTGATTTACCTGCTCCGTTTTTACCGATGATACCCAGTACCTCACCCTCTTTTACTTCGAGGTTGATGTCGCGCAGGGCAGCTATCAACTCACCCTTTTCTGCTTTAGCGGTACGGTCGTTCACATGACCTATCTTGGCGTAGGGGTCGTCTTGGCCCATGAGAGTCATGCGCATCCAACGATTAAGGTCGTGTGAGAGGGTGCCGGTGCCTACTTCGCCTAGGCGGTATATCTTTGAGAGATTCTCTATTTTGATTACAGTCTTTGACATTTTATTTTTTTGTCCACTAAATTCACTAATTCTTTTTACCGCTTCGCAGTGTTTTAATAACCGCGAATTTAACGAATTAAGCGAATTTAAACTGCTTCGCAGTTATTGGAATTAACAATAAGATATTTCCTTTTAAAAAGCATTGCAGCTCTTCTTAGAATTGTTTCGTGAAATTGGTATTTATAGTTTTTGTGTGCTTTAAATCATATTTATTTATCGTTCTTTCACAATACGTTTGTAATGTAAAGAAGTTTCCCCAAAGTTAATTAGTAATCCAAGTTTAAAGCCTGTTGCCTTAAGGTAATTAAAGACTTGTGCTTCGTGTATGTTGTCTAACTCTTTTACAGCTTTTAGCTCTAGTATAATTTTATCATAACATATAAAGTCTGCAAAATATTGTTTGTTGAGTTTAACCCCATCGTATATGATAGTTAGTGGAGATTCTCGATTAAACGGTATGTTCTGTTTCTTTAACTCTATTTCTAAAGCTTCCTGATAAACCTGTTCTAGGAAGCCACATCCTAATTCTGAGTGTACCTTCATGGATGCTCCAATAATTTTAAAAGCTTCGTCTTTGTAAATCATATAATTAAAATCTACGTTAGTAGATTAACTTTGTTTAATTCGCCTAATTGACTGCGTCGAACGTTGTTTCGCGGTTAACCTTTTACAAGCTGTCCATCTTTTTATTTGTGGATATCAGCTTTAGCATCACCTCGCATGTAAGAGTAGTGGGATTAACGAACGAGTGATTGCTCGGGATGTGCTGCTCTTACTACCCCGGGTTTCGCTACGCTCACCCGGGGCTACAGATGTTGTCACCCCTCT